>DASSKA010000001.1:0-5581 GCA_035690905.1 Nocardioidaceae bacterium
GCTGGCGATGCGGGTCGGGATCGTGACCGGTGAGGTGGCGGTGACGATCGGCGCGGAGGCGCAGGGGATGGTGGCCGGGGATGCGGTGAACACCGCTTCGCGGGTGCAGTCGGTGGCGGCGCCGGGGCAGGTGTGGGTCGACGAGACGACCCGGTTGCTGACCTCCTCGGCGATCACCTACGTCGACGTGGGCAGCCACCAGCTGAAGGGCAAGGTGGAGCCGGTGCCGCTGTGGGCGGTGCGGGCGGTGGTGGCTGCCCGGGGCGGCGCGCAGCGGGCTGATGGTCTGGAGGCGCCGCTGGTGGGCCGGGACCGGGAGCTGCGGCTGGTCAAGGAGCTGTTCCACTCCGTGGAGGAGGGCGGCCGGCCCGGCCTGGTGGTCGTTGACGGTGACCCGGGTGTCGGCAAGTCCCGGCTGGCCTGGGAGTTCGAGAAGTACGTCGACGGGCTGTCCACCGACGTGCGCTGGCACAGCGGCCGATGCCTTGCCTACGGCGAAGGCGTCGCGTTCTACGCCCTCGCCGACGCGATCCGCGGCCGGCTGACCGCCGCCTCGTCGGAGTACGGAGGCGCCGAGCAGGCCGTCGACACGGACGAGCCGGCGCCCGAGCGGCTGCTCGAGGCGGGCCTGGAGCGCTACGTGCCGGACCCGGACGAGCGGACCTGGCTGCGGCCGCGCATGGGCGCGCTGCTGGGCATCGGCGCCGTCGGGTCCTTCGAGCGCGAGGACCTGTTCGCAGCCTGGGTGACGTTCCTGGAGAGGGTCGGGGTCGGCGAGGAGACCGTGCTGCTGGTCATCGACGACGCCCAGCACGCCGACGAAGGCCTGCTCGCGTTCCTTGAGCACCTGCTCACCGTCGCCACCTTCCCGTGCTTCGTGATGCTGCTGACCCGACCGGAGCTGCTGGACGCGCATCCGGGGCTCGCGACCAACCGCCGCTCGACCGTGCTGCACCTACCGACGCTTGCCGACGACGACATCGCCCGGCTCCTCGGCGGGCTGGTGGCAGGGCTGCCCGAGGACCTGCGCGCGCGGCTGGTCGAGCGCGCGGAGGGGGTGCCGCTGTTCGCGGTGGAGACCGTGCGGTCACTGATCGACCGGGACCTGGTCATCCCGCGCGGCGGCCGGTACGTGCTCGCCGACACCGAGCGTCTCGACCTGGACACGATCGGGGCACCGGCGACCCTGCAGGCGCTGGTCAGTGCTCGCCTGGACAGCTTGTCGGGCGAGCAGCGCCGGGTGGTGGACCGGGCCAGCGTGCTCGGCGGCTCGCTCCGGCGTGAGGACCTGGCGGCGCTGTGCACGGAGCTGACCGCGGACGAGCTGGACCGCGTGCTGGCCGAGCTCGTCCGGCTGCAGATCCTCAGCCGGGAGACCAGCCGGCTCAGCTCGGAGCTCGGGCAGTTCCGGTTCGTGCAGTCGGTGGTGCGTCAGGTCGCGTCCTCGACGCTGTCGCGTCGGGAGCGCAAGGCGCTGCACCTGCAGGCCGCGGCGATCTTGGAGGGCGAGGTGTCCGAGTCGGAGGACGTCGTCCCGATGCTCGCCCAGCACTACCTGGACGCGCTGGAGGCGGTGCCCGGCGACGACGACGTGCCGGTCCTGCGGGCCCGCGCGATCGCCTGCCTGGAACGGGCCGCCGCGCGAGCGGCCGGGCTGGGCTCGCACAAGGAGGCCGCCGGCCACCTCTCCAGCGCGCTGGAGCAGGCCGCCGACACGGCGGTCCGGGCCCGGTTGAAGTGCGACCTGGCCACGGAGCTGACCCACGCCGGCTCGGCGGAGCTCGCCGCGGAGCACGCCGCCGAGGCGACCCGGATCTTCGACGAGCTCGGCGACGAGGTCGGTGCCGGCATTGCCGCCGCCGCGCACGCCCGCAGCCTCGGAGAGCTCGGCGACAACGAGGGCGGCCTCCGCCTGGTCGAGCCGCGCTGGGAGGCGCTCAGGGGGCGCCGAGACGCCGACGAGGCGCTGCTGGTGCTCGGCAAGGAGGTCAGCAGCTGTCGGGGCAGGCTGGGCGTCGGCGTCGGGGACACGGCCCGCGAGTGGCTCAAGGTCGCCGAACGAACGGGCTCGGACGAGATGATCGCAGACGCGCTGGTGGCCCTCGCCATCGACTACGGCATGGATGGGCTGCGCTCTGCTGCCATGCCGCTGATGCAGGCGGGCGCAGACCTGGCCAGGGCGCAGCACCGCCCGATGGGACTGGTCCGGGCGCTCGTCAACCTGACCGCGATGCTGACGGCCGAGGACGTGGCCAGGGCCGCGGACTCCGGCCGGGAGGCGCTCCCGGTCGCGTTGAAGGTGGGTGCGCCGACCTGGGTCTTGTTTGCCCAGGCGAACCTGGCGCTGGCCCTCCTGGAGCAGGGCGCCTGGACCGAGCTGGAAGCCACCTGCCTGCCGGAGAGCACCGAGAGCGAGTCTCTCGCCGACGCGGCCCACGTCGCGGTCCGCGCCGTCATCCAGCGCGCCCGCGGCCAGGCCTGGATGCTGGCCTGGGTGCCGGGGTCGCCGCCGGCGATCGATGACGAGATCACCATCGCTTGGCAGGCTCTGTGCGAGGCGCTGTGGGCCCATGCCGAGGGTCGCCTGGACGAAGCTGTTCCCCTGGCGGTCAAGGCGGTCGAGACGACGCTCGCGGCCGCCGGTCGCTGGGACGACTTCCCGTTCATGTGGGCGATAGCTACCGAGCTCGTGGTCGAGGCCGGTGACGCCGCGTCGTACGCGCGGCTGACCGGGCTGGCAGGCGAGGGAGAGGAGCGTCTTCCGCTCTCGATGGCCGGGCACCAGGCCCGGGCGCGGGCGCTGTTCCGCATGCGCGACCGGCCCGACGCCCCCGAGGTGGAGGCTGGGTTGCGCGCCGCCATCGACGTCTACCAGCGGTGGGGCTCCAAGGTCCGGGTGGCCAGGACCCGGGCGGATCTCGCGGAGGCGTTGGTCGCCCAGGGCCGGCACGAGGAGGCCGCGCCGCTGCTCGAGCAGGCGCGTGCGACGTACGAGCAGCTCGGGGCGACCACCTGGCTCCAGCAGCTGCAGGAACGGCTGCTGAATGCCGGCTGACCAGAGGCGATGGTCCTTGCGCGTGTGGCCGGAACGGGCGGCACAGTAGCCCATCTGGGTCATGTGCGGGTGAACCGCGGGCTATGGCGATTTGTCCCCTCCCGGGACACCATGAGACGGCCGGGGTGGGTGACAGGGCCGACCGTTCCCCGGAGAGGGGCGGAGTCCTATGTCCGACGTCGTGGACGGCTCGTCCGGCGTGCTCGGTGGGGCCCGCAACGCCGTACGGGAAACCCGCGCGTCGCTGACCTCGGTGTTCGGCAACCCGAACCTGAGGCGGGTGCAGCTGGCCCTGGCCGGTTCGTTGATCGGCGACTGGGCCTACGCGACGGCCGTCGCGGTGTGGGCCTACCAGGTGGGCGGGGCCAAGGCGGTCGGAATCTGGGCGGCCGTGAGACTGACCCTGATGGCCGTCGGGTCACCCATCGGGGCGACGATCGCCGACCGGATGTCGCGACGCGCGCTGATGATCACCGTCGACCTCCTCCGCGCCGTGCTGGTCGTGCTTGCGGCGGTCTGCCTCTACCTCGACCTGCACCCCATCACCGTGTTCGTGCTGGCCAGCGTGGCCACCGTGGTGGGGACGCCGTTCCGTCCCGCGCAACGTTCCTTGATGCCGGCGCTCGCCAACCACCCCGAGGAGCTGACCGCCTCCAACGGGACCTCGAGCACGCTGGAGAGCTTGGCATTCTTCGCCGGGCCGGCGCTCGGCGCACTGCTCATCGGCGTCGCTGACGTGCCGGTGGTGTTCCTGTTGAACGCCGCCACGTTCGTCTGGTCGATGTTGTTCGTGCTCCGGGTCCGCGTCCCGGCTTCGACGCGTCCCGAACCGGCGACCCCGGAGCCCGGCGGTGACGCCCAGGACACCCGCCCGGGCTTCCTGGGCGAGACGGTCGCCGGCTTCCGCACCATCGGCAAGGACCGCGACCTGCTCGTCGTGACCGTGGAGATCTGCGCCCAGACGCTCGTGGCCGGTGCCGGCGCAGTGTTCTTGGTGGTGATGGCCGTCGATATCCTGCAGACCGGGCCGAAGGGCGTCGGCTACCTGAACTCCGTCTTCGGCGTCGGCGCCATCATCGGCGGATTCGTGGCCATCGCCAGGTCCTCCCACCGCACGCTGGCCCAGGACATGACCGTCGGCGTCGTGCTGTGGGCGCTGCCGCTGCTGCTGGTCACCGCGTGGGCGGCGCCGCTCGCGACGTTCGCGGCCGTGGCGCTGCTCGGGTTCGGCAATCCCCTCGTGGACGTCAACATGGACACGATCGTGCAGCGCATCGTGCCCGACGAGGTGATGGGCCGGGTGTTCGGCGCCCTCGAGGCGCTGCTGATCGGCACCATGGCCCTGGGTTCGGTGGTGATGCCGTTCCTGATCGGCTGGCTCGGGCTACGGGCGTCGCTGGCGGCCCTCAGCATCCTGGTCACCGTGGTGGCCCTGCTGGGCATGCCGCGGATGCGGGGCCTCGACGGCCGCCTGCGCCGGCCGGCCGGACTGCCGCTGCTCCAGGCCGTCCCGATGTTCTCGCCTCTGGCACCGTCCGTGGTCGAGGCACTGGCGAGCAGGCTGGTCGCCGTGCAGGTCCCGGCGGGCGAAGTGATGCTCCGGGAGGGCGAGGAGTCCGACCGGTTCTACGTCATCGAGGCAGGCCTGGTGGAGGTCACCCAGGATGGTGCGGTGCTGCGCCGCGAGGGACCGGGCGACTTCTTCGGCGAGATCGGGCTGCTTCGCGACGTGCCGCGCACCGCAACCATCACCGCGGTCGAGGACACCACGCTGCAGGCGCTGGAGCGTGACGACTTCCTGGCGGCAGTGACCGGGCAGCGGGAGGCGCGGCGCGTGGCCGACGAGGTCGTGTCGCGAAGGTTGACGGTATGAGAGCCAGCTGGTGAGGTGACGGGCCGATGAGCGTGTGCAGCGGATGCGGTGAGAAACAGCCAGAGGGTGCGCGGTTCTGCTTCAGCTGTGGCACCTCGCTCGCGGCGCCGGTCTGCGCCGCCTGCGGTGAGCGGCTCGTGCCCGGTGCGCGCTTCTGCAGCTCGTGCGGCGCTGCCCAGGGCGGTGTTCCGCTGTCGAACGGGCAGCCGGTGCCGGGTGGCGCGACCCCGGCATCTCAGGGGCAGTCGGCGGCACCGATCCTGGGGCAGCCGGTGGCCGCGCGCCGGGTCACCAGTGTGCTGTTCGGGGACCTGGTCGGGTTCACGACGTTGTCGGAGAGCCGGGACCAGGAGGAGGTCCGGGAGCTGCTGAGCCGCTACTTCGAGCAGTGCCGGCAGATCATCGGCCGCTACGGCGGCACGGTGGAGAAGTTCATCGGCGACGCGGTGATGGCGGTGTGGGGGGTGCCGACGGCGCACGAGGACGACGCCGAGCGGTCGGTGCGCGCGGGGCTGGAGCTGGTGAACGCGCTGGCGGCGATGGGGGAGGACCTGCGGGTCCCCGAGCTGGCGATGCGGGTCGGGATCGTGACCGGTGAGGTGGCGGTGACGATCGGCGCGGAGGCGCAGGGGATGGTGGCCGGGGATGCGGTG
>DASSKA010000002.1:0-18845 GCA_035690905.1 Nocardioidaceae bacterium
GACCGGCACGTCTCCTCAGAAGGGCCCCGGTGACCACCGAACACGACCTGGTGCTCGTCGTCGACTTCGGCGCCCAGTACGCCCAGCTGATCGCCCGCCGCGTCCGCGAGGCGCGGGTCTACTCCGAGATCGTGCCGCACAGCATGCCGCTCGAGCAGATGCTGGAGCGCAAGCCCGCGGCGATCATCCTCTCCGGCGGCCCGTCGTCGGTCTACGAGCCGGGCGCGCCCTCGGTGGACGCCGGCGTCTTCACCGCCGGGGTGCCGGTGTTCGGGATGTGCTACGGGTTCCAGGCGATGGCCCTGGCGCTGGGCGGAGAGGTACGACGGACGGGGCGATCGGAGTACGGCCGGACCCACGTGACCGTCACGGATCCCGGGACGCTGCTCGCCGAGGTGCCGGCCCGGCACCGCGTGTGGATGAGCCACGGCGACTCCGTGTGCTCCGCCCCGGAGGGGTTCAGCCCGCTGGCTGCGTCGGCGCACTCGCCGGTCGCCGCGTTCGAGGACGTCAACCGCCAGCTGGCCGGAGTGCAGTGGCACCCGGAAGTGATGCACACCGAGCACGGCCAGGCGGTGCTGTCCCACTTCCTGCTCAACATCGCCGGCTGCCGGCCCACCTGGACGATGGTGAACATCGTCGAGGACCAGGTCGAGCAGATTCGCGACCAGATCGGCGAACGCCGCGCGGTCTGCGGCCTGTCCGGTGGCGTCGACTCCGCGGTCGCCGCCGCGCTGGTGCAGCGGGCCATCGGCGACCGGCTCACCTGTGTCTTCGTCGACCACGGCCTGCTGCGCAAGGGCGAGGCCGAGCAGGTCGAGCGCGACTTCGTCGCCGCCACCGGCGTCTCGCTGCACGTGGTGGACGCCCAGCAGCGGTTCCTGGACGCGCTCGACGGCGTCAGCGACCCCGAGGACAAGCGCAAGATCATCGGCCGGGAGTTCATCAGGGTCTTCGAGGCCGCCGAGGCGGAGATCGTCGGGGAGGCCGCCGAGCACGGGGACAAGGTGTCGTTCCTCGTGCAGGGCACGCTCTACCCCGACGTGGTCGAGTCCGGCGGTGGCGCCGGCACCTCGAACATCAAGTCCCACCACAACGTCGGCGGGCTGCCGGAGGACATCGAGTTCGAGCTCGTCGAACCGCTGCGCACGCTGTTCAAGGACGAGGTGCGGCTGGTCGGCGAGCAGCTCGGCCTGCCGCCGGAGATCGTCTGGCGCCAGCCGTTCCCCGGCCCGGGACTGGCCATCCGGATCGTCGGCGCGGTCACCCACGACCGGCTGGAGATCCTCCGCGACGCGGACGCCATCGCCCGTGAGGAGCTGACCCGCGCCGGCCTGGACCGCGACGTGTGGCAGTTCCCCGTCGTACTCCTCGCCGACGTGCGCTCGGTCGGCGTGCAGGGCGACGGCCGGACCTACGGGCACCCGGTCGTGCTGCGGCCGGTCACCTCTGAGGACGCGATGACCGCGGACTGGGCGCGGCTGCCGTACGACGTGGTGGAGACCATCTCGACCCGGATCACCAACGAGGTGCCGGCGGTCAACCGGGTGACGCTGGACGTGACCAGCAAGCCGCCCGGCACCATCGAGTGGGAGTAGCCGTTTCACCTCCCCGGTCGGGGATTTCCGCCTACCGTGGTGGGTCGAGCCGTGCGACCCGCGCGCGGCGTCTCGTCGACCCGGGGGCATCTGGGGTTCCTGGCCGAACCGTCAGGAGCAGCGATGTCCGAGTCCTCTGGTGGTGAATTCGTCACCTTCGGCCCGGGTTCCCCGACCAGCCTGCCCGCTCCCGTGCCCCCGGGCGACCCGGCCGCTCCACGTCCGGGACGCGGCAGGCGGCTGGTGGCCGGCGGGCTGGCCACCGTGCTCGTCGGCGCCGTGGTGGCCGGCGGCCTGGTGGTCGGTCAGTTCCTGTCCGGCGGCGGAACCCAGCCCGAGGACGTGCTGCCGGCCGCCACCGTGGCGTTCGCGAAGATCGATCTCGACCCGTCCGCGGGCCAGAAGATCAACGCCCTGCGGTTGATGGACAAGTTCCCCCGGGCCCGCAGCCAGGGCGACGACCTCAAGGCCGCCTTGGTCCAGAAGTGGTTCGACGACAACCCGTACGGCCTGACCTACCGGCACGACCTGGCCCCCTGGCTGGGCGACCGGGCCGCGGTCGCAGCGGTGGCCACACCGGGCGGGAAGGACGACTTCACCGAGCTGCTCGCGCTCCAGTTCACCGACCGGGACGCGATGACCACCGCCCTGGACCGGGCGGACGCCGCGATGGGCAAGGAGGACGGCACCGGATTCCACTACGCGGTCCGCGACGACTACGTGCTGATCACCAGGACCCGGGCCGACGCCACCGCCTTCGGCGACACGGCCGCGGTGCTCGCCGACGACCCCACCTACGCCGCCGACGCCGAGCGGATCGACGCCGCCGACCAGATCGTGCTGGGCTGGGTCAACCTGGGCCACGTCGTCGACCTGCTGCCCGCGAACGAGCGGCGGACGCTCGCGGAGGACCTCGGCAGCGCCCACCCGAAGGGCTCCTTCATCGCCGGGCTGCACGTCGAGCCGAGCTACGTGGAGCTGGCTGGCCAGACGCACGGGTTCGACCCCACCGGGACCAACCTGATGGCCGCCAGCCACCCCGGGACCAGCCTGGTGCGCGGCCTGCCCTCCGACGTCACCGGCGCGGTGTCCGTCACCGGGCTGGGGCCCGCCCTCGCAAAGCTGTGGGACAGGTACCAGGCCAACGACGCGCTCGGCCTGGCAGGCCAGGCGCAGCAGTACGGCCTGCACCTCCCCGGCGACATCGAGGCGGTCTTCGGGTCCGAGCTCGCGGTCGGCGTCAAGGCACGGCAGCACACGGTCGACGTGGTGAGCCGGGTAGCGACCGACCGTCCGGAGCGCGCCCAGCAGGTCGTCGAGCAGGTCGTGGGCATGACCGGTGAGCCGGACTTCCAGGTGCGGTCCGTTGACGGCGGCTACGTCGCCGGGACAGATCCCGCAATGCTGGACACCGCGGCAGCCGGCGACGGCGGGCTGGGCAGCAACCCGGCGTTCACCGAGGCGGTCAAGGACGCCGACCGGGCCAACGCAGTGCTGTACGTGAACATCGCCGACCTGGTGCGGCTGTACGGCAACGCCAAGGACAAGCGCCAGCTGGCGCCGCTGTCGGCGTTCGGCATGTCCAGCACCGGCACCAGCAGCGACGGGCAGTTCACCATGCGGCTGACCGTGAAGTAGCCGGTAGCCTGCCCCGATGATCACCGCGGAGTACCAGTTCCCGGGTTTCCGGTGCCGCGACCACGTGCTGACCGTTCCGCTCGACCATACCGGCGGGCCGGGCGAGACCATCGAGGTCTTCGGCCGGGAGGTGGTGCGGCCGGACAAGGACCCCGGCGACCTGCCATGGCTGCTGTTCCTGCAAGGCGGGCCCGGGGACAAGGGCGACCGGCCGAGCCCGACCCATGGGTGGCTGCCGCGGGCGCTCGAGGAGTTCCGCGTCCTGCTTCTCGACGACCGGGGCACCGGGCGCAGCACCCCGCTGAACCGCCAGACACTTCCCGGTCGCGGCAGCGCGGCGGAGCAGGCGGACTACCTGTCCCACTTCCGCGCGGACTCGATCGTCGCGGACGCGGAGCACTTCCGTCGGCACCTGGTCGGCGACGACGGTCGCTGGAGCGTGCTCGGGCAGAGCTACGGCGGGTTCTGCGCGCTGACCTACCTCTCCTTCGCGCCCGAGGGGTTGCGCGAGGTGATGGTCGCCGGGGGAGTGCCCGGCATCCGCGCGACCGCGGACGCCGTCTACCGCGCGGCGTACCCGCGGGTGCGCGGCAAGAACCAGGCGTTCTTCGCGCGCTACCCGGGCGATCGCGCTGTGGTCCGCAGGATCGTGGACCTGCTGATCGACGAGGACGTCCGGCTCCCGGACGGTGACCGGCTGACCGTGGAGCGGTTCCAGACCATCGGGCTCGAGCTGGGCATGGCCGCCCGCTTCGACTCGGTGCACTTCCTGCTCGAGGAGGCGTTCGTCGACGCCCGCACGCTGTCCGACCACTTCCTGCGGACCGTGGAGACCCTGACCTCGTTCGCAGCGCACCCGCTCTTCGCCGTGATGCACGAGTCCATCTACGGCCAGGGCGCAGCCACGGACTGGGCCGCGCACCGGGTGCGGGCGGAGTTCGGCGAGTTCGACGTGGTCCCCGGGTCCGAGGACCCGGTTCTGCTCACCGGCGAGATGATCTTTCCGTGGCAGTTCGAGCAGGACCGGGCGCTGGTCCCGCTGGCGGGCGCCGCCCAGGAGATCGCCCGCCGCGCCGACTGGCCCGCGCTGTACGACGCGGACCGGCTCGCGGCCAACGGCGTCCCGGTCGCGGCGGCGGTCTACCACGACGACATGTACGTCGACCGGGCGATGTCGCTCGACACCGCCGCTCGGGTGCAGGGGCTGCGGGCCTGGGTGACCAACGAGCACGAGCACGACGGGCTGCGGCTCGGTGACGTGTTCGACCGGCTGCTCGGCATGGCACGGGGACGGGTCTGACCCGGCAACGGTGCATGCCGGGCATCTCGGGCGGTTCGCCGCGAGTTCGCCGAGGTCGGCGGCTAGGCTGAGGCGTTCGATCAGCGGATACGGCGGGGAGAGCGACGTGGCCAGGGTCCTGGGCTACCTGAAGGAACGGGTGCGCACCCGCCTGATGGCGCACGCCACCCGTGATGGCATCGACCTCACCCGCATCGACAAGGTCCCCGAGTCGCTGAGCTGGCCGCTGAACCGGGTCGGCATGGACCCGGTGCCCCAGCTCGGTGAGCTGGAGCCGGTGCACAAGCTGACCTCGTTCCTCGGCATGAACATCTGGCTGGTCAGCGGCGCCGCGGAGGCCCGCGAGGTGCTGGCCGACACCACGTCGTACAGCAACGACATCCGCCCGCTGATGGGCCGCCGCGGCTCCACCACCGACGGAGACATCGGCGGTCTCGGCTTCACCGACCCGCCCGACCACACCCGGCTGCGGCGGCTGCTCACCCCGGAGTTCACCATGCGGCGGCTGGAGCGGCTGCGCCCGTGGATCGCCGAGACCGTGGAGCGCCAGCTCGACGAGGTGGAGCGGCAGGGGCCGGAGGTCGACCTGGTGCCGACGTTCGCGTTCCCGGTGCCGTTCCTGGTGATCTGCGAGCTGCTCGGCCTTCCCGACGAGGACCGGGAGACGTTCCGCCAGCTCGGCTCGGCCCGCTTCGACGTGTCGTACGGCGGGGCCGGGTCGCTCGGCGCGGTCTCGGAGTCCCGGCGGTTCCTCATGGAGGCGACCCGCAAGCAGCGCAAGGACCCCGGGCCCGGCCTGATCGGGCAGATCATCCGCGAGCACGGCGACGAGATCAACGACTTCGACCTCGGCGGGCTGGCCGACGGGGTGTTCACCGGCGGGCTGGAGACCAGCGCGAGCATGCTCGCCCTCGGCACGGCGGTGCTGCTGAACAACCGCGACGACTACCTCCGGCTGGCCGAGGACCCGGGTTCGGTGGACCGCACCGTCGAGGAGCTGCTGCGCTACCTGACCGTGGTGCAGGTGTCCTTCCCGCGGTTCCCCAAGCACGACCTGGAGCTGGCCGGTCACCACGTCGGCAAGGGCGACGTGGTCATCTGCCACCTCGCGGGCGCCAACCGCGACCGGCGTGCCGGCGAGGGCCTGGGCACCTTCGACGCCTCCCGCCCGCCGGCCGCACACGTGGCGTTCGGGCACGGCTTCCACCGCTGCGTGGGTGCGGAGCTGGCCCGGATGGAGCTGCGCTGCGCCTACCCGGCGCTGGCCCGCCGGTTCCCGGACCTGCGGCTGGCCGAGACCGACCTGGACTTCCGCCGGCTGTCGCTGGTGCACGGGGTGAACGCGCTGCCGGTGCGGCTGGTGCCGGCCGAGGTGCCCGTCGGCCGCTAGTGCCATGGAGGTCCTCGATCGTTGGAACGTGAGCATCGAGAGCGCTGAATGAGTCGACTTCTCACGGGATGCCTGCTGGTGCAGCCGGCGTGGACACTCGGCGAGAGGTGAGCGAAGTACCTCTTCCGGGCCCGGAACGTGCTTGGCTCGCCATCATGTGTTGCGCAGCGTGAGCCAGCGGCGGGCCGTCCGCCGGGGCGTCAGAAGCCGAGGGACCGGCCGATGATCTCCTTCTGGATCTCGGTGGTGCCGGCGTAGATGGTCTGGATCCGGCTGTCCAGGAAGGCCTTGGCGACCGGGTACTCGGTCATGTAGCCGTACCCACCGAACAGCTGCACGGCTTGGTCGGCCAGCTTCTTCTGCAGCTCGGTGGTCCACCACTTGGCCATCGAGGCGCCACTGGCGTCCAGCTCACCGGCGTTGTGACGGCGCACGCAGTCGTCGACGAACACCCGGGCGATGCGGGTCTCGGTGGCCATCTCGGCGAGCAGGAACCGGGTGTGCTGGAACTTCCCGATCGGCCGGCCGAACGCCTGCCGCTCCCGGGCGTAGTCCAGGCACATCTCGAGGATCCGCTCGCACGCCGCCGCCGCGACCGTCGAGATGGACAGCCGCTCCTGGGGCAGGTTCTGCATCAGGTAGACGAACCCCTGTCCGGCCTCGCCGAGCAGGTTCGCCTTCGGCACCGCGACATTGTCGAAGAACAGCTCGGCGGTGTCCTGCGCGTGCTGGCCGATCTTGTCGAGGTTGCGGCCGCGCTCGAAGCCGGTCATGCCCCGCTCGACGACCAGCAGGCTGATGCCCTGGTGCCCGGCGTCCGGGTCGGTGCGGGCCACCACCACGACCAGGTCACCCAGGATGCCGTTGCTGATGAACGTCTTGGAGCCGTTGAGCACGTAGTGGTCGCCCTTGTCGACCGCGCTGGTGCGGATGCCCTGCAGGTCGCTGCCCGCTCCGGGCTCGGTCATCGCGATGGCCAGGATCGTCTCGCCGGCGCAGCAGCCGGGCAGCCAGCGGTGCTTCTGCTCCTCGGTGGCCAGCGAGGTCAGGTACGGCAGGATGATGTCGTTGTGCAGCCCGAACGCCGGGCCGTGCAGGCCGAGCCGGGTCATCTCCTCGTTGAGCACCATGTTGTAGCGGAAGTCGCGCACGCCCCCTCCGCCGTACTCCTCCTCGACGTCGAAGCCGAGCAGCCCGGCCCGGCCGGCGGCGCGCCACACCTCACGCGACACGACGCCGTCGGCCTCCCACTGCTCGTGGTGCGGCACCGCCTCGCGCTCCAGGAAGGTGCGCACGGTGCCGCGGAAGGACTCGTGCTCGTCGGTCAGGATCTCGCGGCTGAGCATCAGGTTCTCCTTGAAGCAGTACGACGGACGGGGTCGTCTTGTGCGGGGTCCCCGCGGAAGCGTGAGCGAAGCGAGCGGTTTCGTGGGGTGCTCACGAGACCCACTCCTTGAGCCGGGCCACCAGCTTGGCCGGGTTCTCGTCCACGGGAGTGACCTGGAGGTTGGTGACCCCGGCCTCGCGGAAGGCCGCGATGCGCTCCTTCACGTAGGACTCCGGACCGACCAGGTTGCACATCTCGAGCAGCTCGAGAGGCACCACTGCCTCGGCGTCGCGCTTGTGCCCGGAGAGGTACATCTCCTGGATCTTCGCGGCCTCCTCCTCGTAGCCGTAGCGGCGGGCGAGCTCGTTGTAGAAGTTCTTGTTCTTGGCGCCCATGCCGCCGATGTAGAGCGCGAACACCGGCCGCGCGAAGTCGAGCATGCCCTTCACGTCCTCGCCGACCGCGACCATGCCTCCGGCGGCGATCTCCAGCGGGGCAAGGCCCTCCTGCCGCTTGGCGGTCCCGCGCGCCAGCGGCTCGCCCCACACCGAGGCGGCCTTCTCCGGCGCGAACATGAACGGCAGCCAGCCGTCGGCGTACTCCGCCGCGCCGGCCACGTTCTTCTCGCCGAGGGCGGCGATGTAGATGGGCACCGCCGGCCGCTCCGGCTTGGTGAGCATCTTCAGCGGCTTGCCGAGCCCCAGGCCCTGGTCGGGCGGGAGCGGAAGGTCGAACACCTTGCCGTGGAACTCGACGGTCTCCCGGCGCAGCGCCGCACGCACGATCTCGACGACCTCGCGGGTGCGGGTCAGCGGCTTGTCGTAGGGCATCCCGTGCCAGCCCTCGATCACCTGCGGGCCCGAGGCGCCGAGACCGAGCACGGCGCGCCCACCGGACACGTTGTCCAGGCCGGCCGCGGTCTGCGCGATCACCCCAGGGGTGCGGGAGTACACGTTCAGGATGGCCGAGCCGATCTCCACGGTCTCCGTGCGCGCGGCGAGGTAGCCCATCAGCGTGGGGGAGTCGAAGCCGTAGACCTCCGCGACCCAGACCGTGTCCAGTCCGGCCTTCTCGAGCGCGGCCACCGAGTCCGCGGCCTCCCGGGGGTTGCCGGAGTAGGTGAGCATCGTGGAGAGCTTCATCTGGGTCCTTCGACGGGGTCGGGTCGGGCCGGTCAGCCCCATCGTGACAGTATCGCTGTCACTGACGCCAGGTCACGAGGCGCACGACACAGGACGGAGACCGATGTCGACGTACCGCATCGCCGTCATCGGCGGCACCGGTCCGCAGGGCCGCGGGCTGGCCTACCGCTGGGCGCTGCACGGGCACCCGGTCGTGATCGGCTCGCGCTCGGCCGAGCGCGCGAAGGCGACCGCAGCCGAGATCTCCGAGCGGGTTCCCGCGGGGGCGGTCTCCGGCGCGGTCAACGAGGAGGCGGTCTCCGGCGCCGAGGTGGTGCTGCTGGCGGTGCCGTACGACGGACATGACTCGCTCGTCTCGTCGCTCGCCCCTGCACTGGGCGGCAAGAGGGTGATCTCGTGCGTGAACCCGCTCGGGTTCGACGGGCAAGGGCCGTTCGGGCTCGACGTGCCGGGCGGCAGCGCCGCCGAGGCCGCGGCCGCCCTGGCCCCCGGGGCCCGGGTGGCCGGCGCCTTCCACCACGTCTCCGCGGTGTCCCTCTGGAAGACCGCCGACCCGCTGTCCCACGAGGACGTGCTGGTCTGCGGCGACGACGAGAGCGCGAAGGCGGCGGCCATCGAGCTGGCCCGGTGCGTGACGGGTCGCGACGGGGTGGACGCCGGCCGGCTGCGGATGGCCCGCCAGCTGGAGCCGCTGACCGCCGTGCTCATCAGCATCAACAAGCGCTACAAGGTGCGCTCCGGGGTGGCGATCTCCGGACTGCCGCGCTGACCCTGCCTGTGCCCGGATTCCGGGGCACCGTTGGCGCCAGAGTGGAACGATCTGCACGCCGTCACGGCGTGTCGCATGCGGACGGTCCCACTCTGCGAGCTTCACCACCGAAGAAGCTGTCCAGCTCGCCGATCCGGGCCGCCGCGCGTTTCCGGCGCACCACCGCCTCAGGCGCTGGTGCGCAGCCGTGTCCGGGCGGCCCGCTCGATGACGTGGCTCGGCTCGGCCGGCCACTGACGGTCGCAGTCGCTGACCGTCCTGATGACCTCGCTGGCCGGCAGATCCCTGAACTCGCTGAGAAGTCGCATGGCTACCTGCGCGCGGCTGTTCGCCGGCTGCGCGACATCGGCGCGACCGAAATGACGCAACATAGTGGATCCTCCCCAATCCCAGTTCGCATCATGCCGGACGAAACGGACATCCCGCCACAGCAACGGCACCGTGCCGCGGAAGTTTTACCTTCGGTACGACGGAGGGCCGGCGTCACCGGTGCGAGACGGGATCCGCCGTCCCGTGCCACGACGACCACAGCGCCGCGTACGACCCGCCCCGGCCGACCAGCTCCTCGTGCGAGCCGAGCTCGCTGATCCGGCCGTCCTCGACGACGGCGACCCGGTCGGCGTCGTGGGCGGAGAACAGCCGGTGCGCGATCGCGATCACCGTCCGGCCCTCCAGGACGGCGGCCAGCGACCGCTCCAGGTGCCGCGCCGCCCGCGGGTCGATCAGTGAGGTCGCCTCGTCCAGCACCAGGGTGTGCGGGTCGGCGAGGACCAGCCGGGCCAGCGCCAGCTGCTGGGCCTGCGGCGGGGTAAGTGACCGGCCGCCGGAGCCGACCACGGTGTCGAGCCCGTCGGGCAGGGCGAGGATCCAGTCCCGCGCGTCGACCGCTTGGAGCGCTGCCAGCAGCGGCTCGTCGGAGGGCGCCGGCCCGTCCGGCAGGGCCATCACCAGGTTGTCGCGCAGCGTGCCCACGAACACGTGGTGCTCCTGGGTGACCAGCGCGACGTGGCCGCGCAGGTCACCCAGGGGAAGCTCGGTCAGCCCGACGCCTCCGACGGTGACCGCGCCGGTGCGCGGCGGGTGGATCCCGGCCAGCAGCCGGCCGAGCGTGGACTTGCCCGCCCCCGACGGGCCGACCATGGCCAGCCGCTCACCGACCCCGAGCGTCAGGTCCACGCCGTGCAGCACGTCGCGTCCGGCGGCGTAGCAGAACCGCACGTCGCGGGCCTCCAGGTGCTCGTCGACCGGGGAGCGGCCGCTCGGTGTCCGGTCGTCGGGCACGTGCGCGACGCCGACCAGCCGGGCCAGCGACGCGGACCCGACCTGCAGCTCGTCGAGGATGGACACGATCCGGTCCACCGGGTCGATCAGCATCTGCACGTACAGCGTGGCCGCGGTGACGTCACCCAGGGACACGCTGCCGCGGGTGTACAGCCAGCCGCCGAACAGCAGGGTGGCCACCGTCGGGATCAGGTAGGCCACGTCGACGGTCGGGAAGAACCAGGTGCGCAGGTGCAGCGTGTACCTCTCCGCGTCGTACGACTTCGCGATGTCGCCGTCGATGCGGCGTACTCGCCGCCGCTGCAGGCCCAGCGCCTCCACGGTGCGGGCCCCTTCGACGGTCTCGCTCAGCGACGCGTTGATGACGGCGTACGACGCACCCTCGCGGAGGTACCCGTCCTTGGCCCGGGCGAGGTACCACCGCAGGCCGAGCACCAGCGGCGGCACGCCGAGCAGGCACGGCAGGCCCACCCACCAGCCGACGGCCAGCGCGCCGCCGAAGGTGAGCACCGCGGTGATCACCGCGATCACCCACTCCGGAAGCGCGTAGCGGACCGAGTAGCCCAGCGTCTCGATGTCCCGCGAGGTCCGGGTGAGCAGGTCACCGCTGCCGGCGTTCTCCACCACCCCGACCGGCAGCGCCAGGGTGTTCTCCACGAAGTCCTCGCGGAGCTCGGCGAGCACCCGCTCGCCGAGCACGAAGGACAGGTAGCGCGCGTAGCGGGTGAGCACGGTCTGCGCCAGCAGGAACCCGGCCAGGATCGCCACCGTCGTGTCCACGTGTCCGACCGTGGTGCCCTGGTGGACCGCCTCGACGAGGTCGCCGAGCAGCCGCGGACCGGCCAGCGCCGCCAGCGCGGCCAGCAGGTGCAGCGCCAGCGCGCCGTACAGCCAGCGCGGGTAGCGGCGCATCAGCGAGAGGGTGTAGCGCCTCACCTGCCGGTTGCTGGCCACCGGCAGGATCTGCCCGACGCCGGTCGGCTGCGGCTTGGTGACGGGAAGCGTCTCGACACTCATGCGCTCACCTCCTCGCGCGTGACCACGGCCCGGTAGGCCGGCACCGCGTCGAGCAGGTCGCGGTGCGTCCCGAAGGCGACCACCTGGCCGTCCTCGAGGAACGCGACGTGGTCGACCCGGTCCAGCAGCAGCGGGCTGGTGGTGGTGACCACGGTGGTCCGGCCGGCCCGGTGCTCACGCAGCCGGGAGGCGACCCGCGCCTCCGTGTGCGCGTCCACCGCCGAGGTCGGCTCGACCAGGACGAGCACCTCCGGGTCGGCGGCCAGGGCACGGGCCAGCACCAGCCGCTGCCGCTGACCGCCGGAGAACGACCGGCCGCGCTCGGCGACCAGCGTCTCCAGCCCGTCCGGCAGCGCCTCCAGCACGTCGTGCGCCGAGGCGGTCTCCAGGGCGGCGGCCACCGCGGCCGGCCCGCGGCCGCGGATGTCGAGCTGCTCGCCGAGCGGTCCGGAGAACAGCCCGGCCGCGGAGTCGGAGACCACGATCCGGCTGCGTACGACCCGGCGACGCAGCCCTGCCAGCGGCACCCCGCCCCAGGTCACCTCGCCCTCGGCGTAGTGGCCGAGCCGGTCCGCGACCGCGGCGCTGTCCTCCGGCGGGTCGGACACGATCGCGGTGATCACCCCGCTGGGCACCCGCAGCCCGCTGGCTGCGTCGACCAGGTCCGCGCCGGGAGGCGGCTCGTCGTACGGCTGCTCCGGGTCCGTGACCTCGGGTTCGAGGGCCAGCACCCGGATCACCCGGCGCGCGGCCACGAAGGCACGGATGGCCTTGTTGGCGAGCTCGGTGACGGTGCGCAGCGGGATCACCAGGAACGCGGCGTACCCGTAGAACGCCACCAGCTCTCCGGGCGTGATCCTGCCCTGGACGGCGAACCGGGCGCCGAGCCAGACCACGATCACCACGAACACCCCGGGCAGGAACACCTGGAGGGCGTCCAGCAGCGACTGCAGCCGGCCGACCTGGACGCCGGCGCGGCGGACCCGCTGGGAGTCGCGGACGTACCGGTCGTGGAAGACCCGCTCGCCGCCGATGCCGCGCAGCACCCGCAGGCCGCTGACGATGTCGGTGGCCAGGTTGGCCAGCTCGCCCATCATGTCCCGCTGCGCGAGGTTGCGGCGCTGCAGCGGCTTGAGCAGCGGGCCGACGGCGACCAGCAGCACCGGCACCCCGACCAGGACCACCAGTCCGAGGGTGACCGAGGTGCGCAGCAGGATCAGCGCCACCACCACGAAGGAGACCATCGCACCGGCGGCGCGGGCGGTGACGTCCATCAGGTTGCCGATGTGCGACAGGTCGTTGGTGCCGATCGCGACCACCTCGCCGGTGGCCACCCGCTTCGGCAGCGTCGCCCCGAGGTGCACGGCGTGCCGGGCGACCAGCTGCACGGTGCGGTAGGCCGCGGTCAGCCAGTTGGTCACCGCGAACCGGTGCCGCATGATCCCGGCGGCCGCCTGCAGCAGGCCGGCTCCGGCCAGTGCCAGCGTCCAGAGCGCCAGCGCGCGGGTGTCCCGTGCGGCGATCCCGCGGTCGATGGCCAGCCCGATCAGCGCCGGCATCACCGCCTGCGCCGTCATCCAGACGACCCCGAAGAACATTCCGGCGAGCAGCGTGTGCCACTCGCCCTTGGCCATCCACCACAAGAACCGGGCCGCCGACCGGTGGTCGGCGGTCCCGGGGTTCTCGAGGGGCAGTTGGCGCACCCGGGAAACGCTACGGATCGGTGGGCGCGCTCCGCGAGCGATTTACTGTTCGGGCATCAGCACCCAGGCGACCACGTAGGCGATGAGCAGCGAGCCGAAGCCGAAGATGGTGCCGAGCACGACGAGCAGCCGGACCAGGTTGGCGTCGATGCCGGCGTACTCCGCGACACCGCCGCAGACACCGCCGAGCCAGCGGTCGTCGCGGCTGCGGACCAGGCGGCGGCGGCTCGGGTAGGCCTGGTAGCCGGGTTCCGGGTCGTGTGACATGGGGGTTCTCCTTGGTGGTGTACGTCGAGGGGGCGGTCGTCAGGGGAGGTAGCCCGGGTCGTCGCGCTGGTCGTCTCGCGGGTCGTCTCGTTGGGTCAGGCTGCGGAACGCGAACGCGGCGAGTCCGATCACCCCGGCGATGACCAGGATCAATGGCAGCAGCCAGCGGACCCCGGAGACGTCCACGACACCGATCTGGTGCAGGCCCCAGGACCCGGCGACTCCGAGGAAGACCAGGCCGACGACCAGGTAGCTGATGTTGAGCGGGTGGGTCTTCATCTCAGGCTGCTCCTTGGGTGGTGAGGCCGGCGCTGTGCCGGCTGAGGGCTTGCGGGACGGCGGCCGGGCTCTGGACCACCTCGACGCGGCCGACGTTGGTGCCGAGGCGGAGGTCGACCGTCGTCGGCCCGGTGCCGATGTCGCGGACCACGTGCAGCTGGGTGCCTCCGGTGCCCGCCCCCGCCAGCTGCACCTGGCCGACGGAGACGTCGGCGACGACGTGGGCCCGCACTCCTGGCGGCAGGACCACTGTGACCATCCCGGCGCGGGTGCGGGCGCTGATCGTCTTGCCGTCCAGCGCGGCCGGGTCGGCCACCCGGGTCAGGTCCAGCCGGATCTCGCCGGCCGGGATGAAGTAGCTGTCGTGCACCGCGGCGGCGTTCGGCAGGCGGGGGTCGAGGTGTCTGCCGGAGCTGAACGTCGCGCCGGCGATCGAGGTGCCCATCAGGGCGACCGCGGCCGCCAGTCCCAGGGCGATCAGCCCACCCGGACGGCCGGCCCAGGCGCCCAGCACGAGCATCCCTCCGATGACGGCCAGCGCCAGGGCCGGGTAGGCGGCGGCCACGACCGACCCGCCCAGTGCGTCGTACAGGCCGAGGACGCCGAGGGCCACGGCGAGCAGCGCGAGCGTGGGCGCGAACAGCAGCGGCCCGCGGCGGGTGCGCCGCGGCGGCGGCTGGTAGGGGCTCGGTGGCGCGGAGTACGGCGGAGGGGAGTACGGCGGCGCGGGCGGAGCGGGGGTCTGGCTCATGTTCTTGTCTCGATTCATCCAGATCAGCAGGACGACCACCGCGACCACCGCGAGCGGCCAGGGGAACCACCAGTGCCCGAAGGAGTGGGAGACGAGGGCGGCGGCGGCCAGCACGGCGGCGACGACCAGCAGCGTCGCGCGGGTGCTCGGACTGGTGCGGATCACCGCGTGCTCGCTGCCCTCCTCGGGGACCAGCAGCCAGCACGCGCCGTACAGCAGGACACCCGCGCCGCCGAACAGGGCGAGCACCACGAAGGCCACGCGCAGCACGGTCGGATCGATGTCGAAGTGCCGGCCGAGGCCGCCGGCGACGCCGGCGAGCTTGCGGTCGGTGCCGCTGCGGCGCAGGTTGGCCAGGTCGTGCAGGCCGTCACGGCGGAAGCCCCCGGGCTGCGGGGTGTCCTGAGAGGTCTCGGTCATGCTTCGATGCTGCTGCCTCGCGCGGCCGCGCGCCATCGGGGACAACCCTGGTTTCCGGCCGCGGTCCCGGGTGCCGGGTCAGGGTCCGACCAGGGTCGTCTCTCATGGTTCGGGCGCCCGCGGTGTGTGACGATTGCGGCACGATGAACACCACCGTGACCGGCTACCAGCCGCGTCGAGCCACCCGGAGCTCCGACCGCCGGCTGCTCGGCGGCGTGGCCGCCGGGCTCGCCGAGCACCTCGGCCTTCCCGTGCTGTGGGTCCGGGTGGCGTTCGTGCTGGCCACCGCGCTGAGCGGCGTCGGGGTGGTGCTGTACGGCGCGCTGTGGCTGATCATGCCGTCGGCGGCGCACCTGGAGCGGTCCGCTCCCGGCCTGGAGGCGGCCTCCCGCTCCGGCCTGCGGCCGCGCCGGGGCCGGCGTCGCGGGGAGGTGGGGCCGCTGGTGGCGCTCGGTGCGGTCGCGATCGGCGTGGTGGTGCTGGCGCAGTCGCTGCTCGGCGGGTCCGGGCTGTTCTGGCCGGTGCTGGTGTTCGTGGCCGGGCTGGCGGTGCTGTGGCGGCAGGCCGACGAGGCGCAGCGGGAACGGTGGCTGGACAGCACCGGGCGGATCGACCTGGTGCGCGCCGTCGTGGGCCGGGGCACCGTCGCGTCGTACACCCGGCTGGCCGCGGGCCTCGGCCTGCTCGCCTTCGCCCTGGTGCTGTTCGCGGTGCTCACGGGCCGCTCCGGGGTCGCCGGGGAGGTGCTGATCGCCGGCGCGGTGGGCGTGGTCGGGCTGGCGCTGACCGTCGGGCCGTGGCTGTTCCGGCTGGTCGGCGACCTCGCCGAGGAGCGCGCCGCCCGGGTGCGCAACCAGGAGCGCGCCGACGTGGCCGCGCACCTGCACGACTCGGTGCTGCAGACCCTTGCGCTGATCCAGAAGCACGCCGACGACGGGAAGGCGGTGGCCCGGTTGGCGCGCGCCCAGGAGCGGGACCTGCGCTCCTGGCTGTACGACGACGCCGCTGCCGCGGAGTCCTCGCTGGCCACCTCGCTGCGCAGCGCGGCCGCCGAGGTCGAGGACGCGCACGGCGTGCCGGTCGAGGTGGTGACCGTCGGCGACGCCGTACTCTCGCGGGAGCTGCAGCCGCTGGTGCTCGCCGCCCGGGAGGCGATGGTGAACGCTGCCAAGCACTCCGGCGCGGGCAAGGTGGACGTCTACGCCGAGGCGGGCGACGGCCAGGTGGAGGTGTTCGTGCGCGACCGGGGGGCCGGCTTCGACCTGTCCGTGGTGCCCGCCGACCGGCTCGGCGTGCGCAACAGCATCGTGGAGCGGATGCGCAGGCACGGGGGTACGGCGCGGGTGCGCACCGCGCCGGGAGAGGGAACGGAGGTCGCACTGACCGTGGAGACCGGGAAGGGCGAATGAGCAGGCACACCGTGGTGGTCGTCGACGACCACGCCATGTTCCGCACCGGAGTGCGCGCCGAGCTCGGCGCTGCCGTGGAGGTGCTCGGCGAGGCCGCCGACGTCGACGAGGCGATCGCCGCCGTGCTGTCCCTCCAGCCGGAGGTGGTGCTGCTCGACGTGCACCTGCCCGGCGGCGGGGGCCAGGAGGTGATGCGCCGCGTCGGCGGCCGCGCCCCGAAGACCCGGTTCCTGGCGCTCAGCGTCTCCGACGCCGCCGAGGACGTGATCGGCACGATCCGGGCCGGGGCACGGGGCTACGTGACCAAGACGATCACCGGGCCGGAGCTGGTGGCCGCGATCGACCGGGTCGCCGACGGGGACGCGGTGTTCTCGCCGCGGCTGGCCGGCTTCGTTCTCGACGCGTTCGCCGGGTCGATCGCGGTCGCCCAGGTCGACGAGGACCTGGACCGGCTCACCGAGCGGGAGCGGGAGGTGATGCGGCTGATCGCCCGGGGGTACGCCTACAAGGAGGTGGCCTCCGAGCTGTTCATCTCCGTCAAGACCGTCGAGACGCACGTGTCCAGCGTGCTGCGCAAGCTGCAGCTGTCGTCCCGTCACGAGCTGACCCGCTGGGCGTCGGACCGCCGGCTGCTCTGAGCTGCTTCGGTGCTGCTCAGCGCGGCGGCGACGCCGGTTCTGTCCGGGCCGACCCGTAGTCTGGACGAGACATGAGCGCGCTGTTCCCGATCCCGCAGGCCCCCTCCGAGCACGTCGACCCCGAGGGGGACCGTGACGGCTCGCACGCCCGTCGTACTCCCACACCGGAGGAGCTGCTGGAGGGGCTGAACGAGCCGCAGCGGGCGGCGGTGGTGCACGCCGGCCCGCCGCTGCTGGTGGTGGCGGGCGCCGGGTCCGGGAAGACCCGGGTGCTGACCCGGCGGATCGCCTGGCTGATCGCCGAGCGGAAGGCGCACCCCGGCTCGATTCTGGCGATCACCTTCACCAACAAGGCCGCCGCCGAGATGCGCCAGCGGGTGGAGGAGCTGGTCGGCCGGCGGGCCCGGATGATGTGGGTGTCCACCTTCCACTCCGCGTGCGTGCGGATCCTGCGCAAGGAGATCACCCGGTTCGGGTTCAAGTCGTCGTTCTCCATCTACGACGCGGCCGACTCGCGACGGCTGATGACGCTGGTCTGCCGGGACCTGGAGCTGGACCCGAAGCGGTACCCGCCCCGCGCCGTGCTGCACTGGGTGTCCAACGCCAAGAACGAGCTGGTCGACGAGGAGCAGGCGGCCGCCGACGCGGAGACCGACGTGGAGCGGGTCTACGCCGACGCCTACGCGAACTACCAGCGCCGGCTGCGCGAGGCGAACGCGCTGGACTTCGACGACCTGATCATGACCACCGTGCACCTGTTCCAGGCGTTCCCGGAGGTGCGCGAGACCTACCGGCGCCGATTCCGGCACGTGCTCGTCGACGAGTACCAGGACACCAACCACGCGCAGTACGCCCTGGTCCACCAGCTCTGCGGCTACCTGAGTGACATGGCCGACACCACCACGGAGCCGGTCGAGCCGTCGGAGCTGATGGTGGTCGGCGACGCCGACCAGTCCATCTACGCGTTCCGGGGCGCGAACATCGGCAACATCCTCGACTTCGAGCAGGACTTCCCCGATGCGCGAACCATCCTGCTGGAGCAGAACTACCGCTCCACGCAACGCATCCTGACCGCGGCGAACGCGGTGATCGGCAACAACGCCGGACGCAAGCCGAAGAACCTGTGGTCCGACGCCGGCGAGGGGGAGCTGCTGGTCGGGTACGTCGCCGACGACGAGCACGACGAGGCCCGGTTCGTGTCGGAGGAGATCGACCGGCTCACCGACGACAAGCTCGCGCGGCCCGGGGACGTCGCAGTGTTCTACCGCACCAACGCCCAGTCGCGGGTGTTCGAGGAGATGTTCATCCGGGTCGGCATGCCCTACCGGGTGGTCGGCGGGGTGCGGTTCTACGAGCGCAAGGAGATCCGCGACGCGCTGGCCTATCTGCGGATGCTGGCCAACCCGGCCGACGAGATCTCGCTGCGCCGGATCCTCAACGTGCCCAAGCGCGGGATCGGCGACCGCGCGGAGGCGTGCGTGGAGGCGCTGGCCCAGCAGGAGCGGATCAGCTTCTTCGACGCGCTGCGCCGGGCCGAGGACGCGCCCGGCATCGCCACCCGGTCACTGAACTGCATCACGGGCTTCGTGCAGATGGTGGAGGAGCTGCTGTCGATGGTGGACGCCGGCGAGCGCGCCGACGTGATTCTCGAGCAGGTGCTCGCCCGCAGCGGCTACCTCAAGGAGCTGGAGGACTCCGAGGACCCGCAGGACGAGACCCGGGTGGAGAACCTCGCCGAGCTGGTGGCGGTGGCCCGGGAGTTCTCCGACGAGCCTGGGGTGGCCCCCGAGGGCGCCGAGCCGCTGGGCGGCACGCTGGCCGAGTTCCTGGAACGGGTCGCGCTGGTCGCCGACGCCGACCAGATCCCCGACCAGCCGGAGGAGGACGCCGGCGTGGTCACCCTGATGACCCTGCAC
>DASSKA010000003.1:0-4422 GCA_035690905.1 Nocardioidaceae bacterium
TCGCGCATCCGGACGACGACCGGCCGCACCCCGGCGTGCTGTACTACATGGACGCATTCGGCCTGCGGAAGCAGGTCTTCGACATGTGCGAGCGGATCGCCGAGGCGGGCTACTTCGTGGTCGCCCCGAACGTGTTCTACCGGGACGGCCGCGCCCCGCTCTTCGACAACCTGCCCGACCTGATGAAGCCGGACAACCGGGAGCAGCTGTTCGCCGCACTCGGCCCGTTCAGGGAGCACCTCACCCCGGACGGGGCGATGCGGGACGCGGGTGCGTACCTCGACTTCCTGGCCGGGCACGACTCCGTCAGCGACGGCCCGATCGGGGTCACCGGCTACTGCATGGGCGGCCGGCTGGCGCTGCGCACCGCGGGCACCTTCCCCGACCGGGTCGCCGCGGCGGCGAGCTTCCACGGCGGCAACCTCGCCAACGACGCCGAGGACAGCCCGCACCTGCTCGCCGACGCGATGTCCGCCGAGGTGTACGTCGGGCACGCCGACAACGACCGGTCCGCCCCGGCCGAGCAGCAGGAGCGGCTCGCCGAGGCACTGTCGGCGGCGGGCGTGCGGTTCAAGGCCGAGCTGTACGACGGAGCGGCCCACGGGTTCACGCAGGCCGACACCGCGGCCTACGACGAGCAGGCCACCGACCGGCACTGGGAGGCCCTGCTCGACCTGTTCGAGCGCAACCTCGAGCGCTGAGGACTTGTCATCATGCGTTGTGTCAAGTCCGCGTGACACGCCTGTTCAGTAGCCGATGGGCAGACCGGCGTAGTTCTCCGCCAGCCCGGAGGCACCCGCGTGCGATGACGCGACCCAGCGCAGCTGGGACAGCTGGAGCTGGGCGTCGAAGTCGTCGCCGGAGCGGTGCAGCATGCTGGTCATCCACCAGGAGAAGTGCGTGCACCGCCAGACCCGTCGTAGCGCGGTCTCGGAGTACGCCGCCGCCAGCTGGGCGTCCCCGTCCCGGAGCCAGGCGACCAGCGCCCGGGCCAGCAGGGTGACGTCGGCGATGGCCAGGTTGAGCCCCTTGGCCCCGGTCGGCGGCACGATGTGCGCGGCGTCGCCGGCGAGGAACAGCCGGCCGTGCCGCATCGGTGTGGACACGAAGCTGCGCATCGGCAGGATGCTCTTCTCCAGCACCGGCCCGGACTGCAGCGTCCAGCCGTCCTGCCCGTGCCCGAGCCGGGCCGCGAGCGCGTCCCAGATCCTGGCGTCAGACCAGTTCGCGATGTCGTCGTCGGGATCCACCTGGAGGTAGAGGCGGCTGACCGTCTCCGAGCGCATCGAGTGCAGCGCGAAACCGTCCGGGTGCCAGGCGTAGATCAGCTCGTCGGTCGAGGGGGCCACGTCCGCGAGTACCCCCAGCCAGGCGTAGGGGTAGACCCGCTCCCACACCTTCTGCACGGACCCGGGAAGCATCGTCCGGGACGGGCCGTGGAAGCCGTCGCAGCCGGCGACGACCTCCGCCTCGACACGCTGGGGTGTGCCGCCGGCGTCGATGAAGGTCACGGACGGGCGGTCGGTGTCGACGTCGTGCAGCCGCACGTCGGCCGCCTCGTAGAACGACCGCTGCCCCGCGGCCTTCCTGGCCGTCATCAGGTCCCTGGTGAGCTCGGTCTGGCCGTAGATCCACACCGACCTGCCCACGTGCTCGACGAAATCGAGGTGGTGGCGTTCGTGCGGCCACTGCAGGTAGATGCCCCGGTGCTGCTTGCCCTCTGACCTGATCCGGTCAGCGAGCCCGACCTGCTGCAGGAGATCGACGGAGGACGACTCCAGCACGCCGGCCCGGATCCGGCCGAGCACGTAGTCCTCGCTGCGGTTCTCCAGCAGCACCGACTCGATGCCCTCCTGGTCGAGCAGGTGGGACAGCAGCAGGCCTGCCGGCCCGGCTCCGACGATGGCGACGCGCGTGCGCATGGCTCAGGAATCTCCTCACCCTCGATGCCAGCGAGCGTAGAGCCTCGCCGCCGATATGTCCGTCGGTGTGGCAGCGCACCGGACCCGTCAGGTTGAGCTGAACCGGCCTGTCACGTGCGTCGGTGGAATCTGGTCTTGCCGGTGGGCAGCTACTCGACGCGCTAGGCGGGCTTGGTGCAACCCTCGGCGGTGCACCCCTTGTCACGGATCCCCGGGGCCAGCAGGACACCACCGTTCGCGGACCCGTGGCAGGTGCGGCTGAAGCGGCGGAGAAGTCACCCGGTCGGCGCGGATGCACTCGTCTGGTAGGTCGTGGGGGTCTCGCTGCTCGTGGGGCTCGGCGTCGGCGACTCGGTCGGGGTCGGGGTCGGGGTCGGGGTCGCCGTCGGAGTGCGAGACTCGGTCGGGGTCGGAGAGCTCGTCGGGGTCGGCGTCGGAGTCGGGTTCGCCACTTGAGTGGCGGCCGGAGTGGTGCTCGAGGTGGTGGCCGTGGGGCTGGGGGTACGACGAGGGGAGCTGGTGTCCTTCGACTGCGGCCGCTCGGCGCGCACGCCGCTGGTCTGGGCCGGCACCTCCGTCGTACCCGCCGGCAGCGTCCGGGAACGAGCGGTCCTCGTCGAGGGCGATGGAGAGGAGCTGGGTGTCTCGCGCACCGTCGCCACCTGCTGGCGGTCGACCGGGAGGTGCGGCGGCCCGACGATCTCGCCGGAGACGTAGGCCACCGCCGTCACCACCACGAAGATCGTGGCGATCAGAAGGATCTTGCCGATCACGGACATGGGTCGTGGTTCCCGAACTCGGTTGGTTGATGCGCCTCAGCGGCGTCGTCGGTAGAGGTAGACCGCGACCAGCACCACGGCGATCACCACCAGCAGGATCGGGTGCCGGACCAGGAACACCAGCCCGAACAGGTGGCCGAAACCGAAGCCCCGGCGGAAGGGGAAGCGTCTCACTGGGCCTCACGAGTGGCTCGAACAAGGCGATCCTAGGCACGCGGCGGGGCGACTGAAAGGGCCTTGCGGCCCCTGCCGCTCCTTCTTTCCGGCCCTGGCCGTCCTCGCGTCAGGCCCTGGCCAGGTCCGCCTCGATGGCCGCCACCGTCTCGAGCAACGGAGGCAGGAACTCCCGCCGCGCCCGCTCCTTCGTGATCCGGCTGACGTGCGAGGAGACGTTGACCGCGGCGACCACCCGGCCCTGCCGGTTGCGCACCGGTGCAGCGATCGAGCGCAGCCCGGCCTCGAGTTCCTGGTCGACGAGCGCGTAGCCGGCCACGCGGACCTTCTCCAACCGGGTCCGCAGATCGTCGACTCCGCGCACGGTGCTGTCGGTGAACCGCTCGACGGTCAGGCCCGACAGGTACTCCTCCAGCGCGTCCGGGGCCAGTCCGGCGAGCAGCACCTGGCCCATCGAGGTGGCGTAGGCCGGGAACCGGGTGCCCACGTTGATCGCCACGGTCATGATCCGCGACGTGGGGACACGGGCGACGTAGACGATGTCGGGACCATCCAGGACCGACATCGACGAGGACTCGCGGGTCCGCCTCACCAATTCCTCCAGGTGCGGCTCGGCGATCCCGGGGAGCGACAGGCTGGAGAGGTAGGCGTAGCCCAGCCCGAGCACCTTGGGCGCGAGCCGGAACAGCTTGCCGTCGAAGCGCATGTAGCCCAGGTCGACCAGGGTGAGCAAGAAGCGCCGCGCCGCCGCTCGGGTCAGCCCGGTGGCCCGGGCCACCTCGCTCAGCGTCAGCTCCGGAGAGTTCGGACCGAACGCGGCGATCACGCTCAGGCCGCGCTCGAGGGACTGTACGAAGTGCGTCTCGCGCGCCCGCTCCTCGGCCATCCGGGTCACCTCCGTTGACCGGGTCCTTGCCCGGGCCTAGAGTGCTGTGCGCGATAGTAACATCTGTTCGCGATGCGCACAGAGACCGAGCAAGGAGCTGATGATGGCCGAGCTGACCAGCCTCCGCGAGGCGGTTGCGGAGCTGGTGCACGACGGGGACACGGTCGCCCTGGAGGGCTTCACCCACCTCATCCCGACCCTGGCCGGCCACGAGATCATCAGGCAGCAGCGGCGCGACCTGACCCTGGTGCGGATGACCCCGGACCTGGTCTACGACCAGATGATCGGCATGGGGGTGGCCCGCAAGCTGGTCTTCAGCTGGGGCGGCAACCCCGGCGTCGGCTCCCTGCACCGGTTCCGGGACGCGGTCGAGAACGGCTGGCCGGTGCCGCTCGAGGTCGACGAGCACAGCCACGCCGGGATGGCCAACCGGTACGTCGCCGGCGCCGCGCACCTGCCCTTCGCGGTGCTCCGCGGCTACCAGGGCAGCAGCCTGGCCGACCGCAGCGACACGATCGGGACGGTCACCTGCCCGTTCACCGGCGAGCGGCTGGCCGCGGTGGCCGCGGTCAACCCCGACGTCACGGTGATCCACGCCCAGCGCGCCGACCGGTCGGGGAACGTGCAGCTGTGGGGCATCCTCGGCGTGCAGAAGGAGGCG
>DASSKA010000004.1:0-6344 GCA_035690905.1 Nocardioidaceae bacterium
GGGGTGGGCTGATCCGGGCCGGCTCGCTCGCGCCGTCGATGTCCGGGCAGGGGTTCGCGCTGATGGCCGGGTTCGGCCGGCGGGTGATCGCGCGCCGCCAGGCCTGAGCCTCAGGTGGTCGCGGGCCGCTCCCCGGATCGCCTCAGGTGGTCGCGGCCCTGCCGAGCTGTTTGAGGCAGTCCGCCGCGGTCAACCCTCACGACAGGGCACAGTGAGGAGTTTGCGACATGTTCCCTTCGCGGTTCCTGCCCTGCGAGGAGTGCGGCGCCGCGGTCGACCGGTACGCGTCCGAGCCGCACCTGTGCGACGTCCAGCGCCGGGTCGACTACCAGATGTTCCTGTTCCGGGACGGCGTCGAGCGCTTCGAGGATGCCTTCGCCGAGTACGTGGGCTCTCCCGTCGGCAGGTTCGAGGCGTTTCTCGCGATGCGGCGCGTGCGGCGCCAGCGGTAGGGGGCCGACACGCTCGAACGCGCGTTCGACTTGAAATGCTTCGAACACATGCTCTAGCGTCGTACGCATGTTCGATCGAACGTGGCTTCGAGGGTCGCCCCGTGAAAACTGTCGGTGGGCCTCGATAGAACGTTCGACATGGACAGCGCGTACGACCGAGAGACCGACCGAGACGCCCGCGCGCAGGCGCGGTCGGCCGCCTTCCCCAGGAGGTCCCCAATGAGCAGCATCGCCGTGAACCCCGTTGTCCGCCCGACCCGGCCCCGGCTGCGGGTGGTCCGTGACCACGAGCGGGCCGCGCCGGCTCGGCTGACCCGGCGTGGCCGGCTGACGGTGACGCTGGTGTTCCTGGGCGCGGTGCTCCTCGCGGCTGTCGCGTTCGGCGCCCGGTCGGCCGCGTCCGGTGACGCCGGGTCGCCGGTGCCGACCCGGATGGTGCAGGTGGGTCCCGGCGACACGCTGTGGGACATCGCCTCCCAAATCGCCGGTCCCGGCCAGGTTCGTGAGAAGGTGCTGCAGATCGAGGAGCTCAACGCGCTCCCCGGTCCGGCCCTCCGGGTGGGTCAGCGCCTCGCGGTTCCGGTGCGCTGAGCACCGGCTCGCGCAGCCCGCGGCATGCGCGGCCGCGACACCCCCTCACGGACGGCCCCCACGACGTGCCGCCGGCTCCCCTCGACCCGGAGCCGGCGGCATGGCCATCTCCGCCGGTGGTCGAGGGGCCGCGGGTGGTCGAGCGCGATGGCGGGGGAGCCGACCAAGTGAGCTCTGCCGGCTCAGCTGCCCTGGGCGATCTCGATCTTCTCGACGAGCCACTGGTCCCCGGAGCGGGTCAGGAACATCCGCATCCCTTGGTGACCCCCGTCGTACGTCTGCGGCTTGGCGCCCTTGGACCGGTACACCTTCTGCGGTGCCACCTGCGCCACCAGCTGGAACCCCGGGTGCTTCAGGCTCTCCCCGGCGATCGGGATCACGTTGGTGACCTTCCAGCCCTTGGTCTCGACGTGCCCGCCGGCGGAGTAGATCTTCTTCAGCGACTTCGCGAAGTCCTTGCACACCTGGCACTTCGGCCCGGACAGGGACAGCAGCTGCTGGGCGTTCCCCGTGGTGGTGGCCCGGTTGAGGGTGCTCACCCAGTACTTCGTGAACGCCTTGGCCGCCGACACGGTGTAGTCCGAGGGCGGGGGAGCCGTCTGGTTCGACGAGGCGCTCGAGCCGCAGCCGGCCAGCCCGAAGACGCAGGCGAGGCAGGCGAGGAACAGGGACAGTCTGCTGGTCACCTGACGAATCTTGGCAGAACGCTCAACCCGAGCTGCCGTCGGCCTGCGGCGCGTCGCGCTGCGCGATCCTCCGGCCGGGCGCCGGGGCGGCCTCGGCTTCGGGGGTACGACGGGGGGCGGCTCGGCGTGGGGAGCTGCGACGGCCGTGGTACTCGCTGACCAGACCCAGCGTCACCAGCACCCGGGACGCCAGCACCAGCACCAGCAGCAGGCACAGGATCGCGCCGATGCACGCCGAGGCGGTGAACATCCAGGCGCCCTGCTCGCCCGAGCGCGCGACGCGTCCGAAGGCGATCGCGGCCCGGACGAGGTACCACCACGCGAAGCCGCCGACCACCATCCCCAGCACGGTCGCGCCGAGCCGCGACAGCGGGCCGAGGTGCAGGCCGGCATGGCTGTGCCGTTCCGCCCGTCGCTTGCCGCCTGCCACGGGTACGAGTATCCCTTGCCCCGGTTCGCCCCGTCTGCCCGGCACGCCAGATTCGTGGCGGCAATCCGGGAGGTACCCGCCGGCCGGCCCGCAACATTCGCTGGTGACGAGTGGACTTCGGACAACAACGGTTCACGTGTCCCGGTGTTGCTGTGAATCGTGACGGGGGGCAACCACAACCGTTCACGTGTCCCGTTGTTGCTGCCAAGCGGGCGGAAAGGTCCCGACGCGCGGTCCGGTCAGGGTCGGACCGGGAAGTGCGCCCGCCACTCTTCCGACAGCCGGTCCGGCACTTTCGCTCCCCGGCTGCGCAGCGCAGCGGCGACCCGCTGGATCGTCTCGTCGGGCCGGCGGTAGATGCCCCGTGAGAAGACCGGTACCCGCATCCAGCCGTTGTGGTCGAACCAGTCCTGCCGCCTGGTGTCGGCGTCCCACTGGTCCAGGTCGTCGCGGTGCTGACGCCCGTCGTACTCCACCAGGATCTTGAACTCCGGGTAGCTCAGGTCGAAGCGATACCTGACCCGCCCGTCTCGGTAGTAGATCTTGACGTTGATCTCCGGCTCGGGAAGCCCGGCGAAGACGATCAGCAGCCGCAACCGGGTCTCCATCGCCGAGTCGACCTTCCTCCGGACCAGCGCGGCGGCTCGCCGAGCGGCGGCGTTGGCCGTGGCGCAGCGTTCCACCAGCGCCTCCGGCGTGGTCAGCTTCAATCGCACCAGCGCGTCGCCGACCACCACCAGGTCCACCAGCGTCAGAACGTCCGACAGCTCGACGAACATGTCCTCGGGGGTGGAGACGGAAAGTCCGCGCACCGTGACGGTCTGCTGGCCGGCAGGTGCCAGGTGGTTGCGGATGCCCGCACGGCGCCGGCGATCCTTCGCGGTGAACACGCTGACGTGCTCGTCCGGGAGCGCGGGCAGCGGCACGCCGTACACCCGGCCCGCGCTCGCGTGGCTGGCGAACGCGCCGGGAGGGTGGGTCAGCAAGGCTGCCTGGACTCTGACCAGGGGGTGGTCAGGGACCGAGGCGTCGATGTACACGTTGCGGAAGATGCGCCGGAACCTCGAACCGCGCAGCAGCCCCGGGCTGATCCCGGCGGCGATCGCGTCCGCCCGGGTGAAGGGACGGCGTACGTCGAGAGGCGCGGGACCGGTGCTCTCGATTGCGAGATCGGCCATGCGCCGAGGCTCCCAGAAACGACACCGGTGCGTCGGTCGCTGTCCACAGGCCTCGGTCGCCAGCCCGAGGCGTTGGTACGACGGAGGTGTGGCCGGCCGGGCGGGGATGGCCGGGCGGTCGATCGGGCCGGCGGCAGCAACAACGGTTCCTGTGTCCCGTCGTTGTCGGTGATCGTGCCGGGAGGCAACCACAACGGTTCCTGTGACCCGCTGTTGCTCGCGGCGAGCGCGGCCGCCTGGACAGCGCGGAGCAGGGGGCTGCTCCCATGTCACAGGAGCCACATGCGACACGCCGGTGGGCCGGCGACACGCCCAGATCGAGCCCGGAAACGCCCTGTGACCTGCACGTTTGCCGATGCCCGGAAAACTGCACGGACAAGTTCAGCGATTTTCTTGCGCGGGCCCCACGCCCGTCGTACGGTTGCCACTACATCTAGTAGTTACATGGGTGTGGTTTTCCACATCTAGTTCACAGACGTGGCGCAGTTACACACATGAAGCGACTGGTTGTCCCCACCGTTACGCACAGGTCCGCCGGTCCGAGAGGCCCAGATACCCGCCTCTCGGACCGCCGGGGAGCCGGGCAGCACGAGCCGGCGGGCCCCGGATGACCAGGCAGAAAGTGTCGGCGGTGGGTGTTGAACTGTACGGGTGACGAGACCGGGAAGGGAGGCGGCGAGGATGCACTGTCCGTACTGCCGCAACACCGACACCCGGGTGCTCGACAGCCGGGTGGCCGACGACGGCTCGGCGATCCGCCGCCGTCGTACCTGCCAGGAGTGCGGCAAGCGGTTTTCCACCGTGGAGCAGATGCAGCTGACGGTGCTCAAGCGCAGCGGCGCCACCGAGCCGTTCGACCGGAGCAAGGCGGTCGCCGGCGTGGCGAAGGCCTGCAAGGGCCGGCCGGTCACCGAGGACGACCTGGCCCGGCTCGGGCAGACCGTCGAGGACGCGCTACGCAGCGAAGGCTGGGCGGAGGTGCCGGCCAACGAGGTCGGGCTGGCCATCCTCGGCCCGCTGCGCGAGCTCGACGAGGTGGCGTACCTCCGGTTCGCCAGCGTGTACAAGGCCTTCGCGAGCGCCGAGGCGTTCGAGGAGGAGATCGCGATGCTGCGCGCCGAGCGCGCCGCATCGGTGGTCGAGCGAAAGCCGGTCCGAACCGGCTGACCCCCCGACTGCCCGGGGCGTCGTGGGGAAGCGGCGCTCCGGGCATACCAATCTTCCCCACCACAGGTTTCAGGCACGCAGGAAAAGCTCAACGACGAGGCGATAGGGGACACACATGACCGAGACAGTCAGCGGCGCAGCCAGGTCCGGGCGCAAGCCCGGGAAGGGGCTGAAGATCGAGCGGGTCTTCAGCACCGAGGGCGTGCACCCTTATGACGAGGTCACGTGGGAGCGTCGCGACGTCGTACAGACGAACTGGAAGACCGGCGAGGCGGTCTTCGAGCAGCGCGGCGTGGAGTTCCCCGAGTTCTGGTCGGTCAACGCGTCCACGATCGTGACCACGAAGTACTTCCGCGGCGCGGTCGGCACCGACGCCCGCGAGTGGAGCCTCAAGCAGCTCATCGACCGGGTGGTGAGGACCTACCGGAAGGCCGGCGAGGAGCACGGCTACTTCGCCACCCCGGCCGACGCCGAGGTGTTCGAGCACGAGCTCACCTGGCTGCTGGTGCACCAGTACTTCTCGTTCAACTCCCCGGTCTGGTTCAACGTCGGCACCGCTTCGCCTCAGCAGGTGTCCGCGTGCTTCATCCTGTCGGTCGACGACTCGATGGACTCGATCCTGAACTGGTACAAGGAGGAGGGGTTCATCTTCAAGGGCGGCTCCGGCGCCGGCCTGAACCTGTCCCGGATCCGGTCGTCCAAGGAGCTGCTGTCCTCCGGCGGTACGGCGTCCGGCCCGGTGTCGTTCATGCGCGGCGCCGACGCGTCCGCGGGGACGATCAAGTCCGGCGGCGCCACCCGTCGCGCGGCCAAGATGGTCGTGCTCGACGTGGACCACCCCGACATCGAGGAGTTCGTCGAGACCAAGGCGCGCGAGGAGGACAAGATCCGCGCGCTGCGCGACGCCGGGTTCGACATGGACCTGGGCGGCAAGGACATCACCTCGGTGCAGTACCAGAACGCCAACAACTCGGTGCGGGTCACCGACGAGTTCATGCGCGCGGTCGAGGAGGGCACCGAGTTCGGCCTGCGCGCCCGCGGCACCGGCGAGGTCATCGAGACTGTCGACGCCCGCGAGCTGTGGCGCAAGATCGCCCAGGCCGCCTGGGAGTGCGCCGACCCGGGTCTGCAGTACGACGACACGATCAACGACTGGCACACCAACCCCGAGACGGGCCGCATCACCGCGTCCAACCCGTGCTCGGAGTACATGAGCCTGGACAACACGTCGTGCAACCTGGCCTCGCTGAACCTGCTCAAGTTCCTGACCGACGACAACCACTTCGACGTCACCCGCTTCGTCAAGGCCGTCGAGCTGATCATCACCGCGATGGACATCTCGATCTGCTTCGCCGACTTCCCGACCGAGGCGATCGGGACGAACACCCGCGCCTACCGGCAGCTGGGCATCGGCTACGCCAACCTGGGCGCGCTGCTGATGGCGTCCGGGCACGCCTACGACTCCGACGGCGGGCGCGCTCTGGCCGGCGCGATCACCTCGCTGATGACCGGCGCGTCCTACCGTCGCTCGGCCGAGCTGGCCGGCATCGTCGGGCCCTACGAGGGCTTCGCCCGCAACGCGACCGCCCACGCGCGGGTGATGCGCAAGCACGCGGCGGCCAACGACGCGGCCCGCCCGCTGCACGAGATCGACCGCGAGATCTTCACCGCGGCGGCCGAGGAGTGGGCGAAGGGCAACAAGATCGGCGAGCAGAACGGCTGGCGCAACGCCCAGGCCTCGGTGTTGGCGCCCACCGGCTGCCTGGTCGGGGACACCCTGGTGTCCACCGATCATGGCCTGCTGCGGCTGTCGGAACTCGGCGACGTGTACGGCGACAAG
>DASSKA010000005.1:0-11654 GCA_035690905.1 Nocardioidaceae bacterium
CCTGCTGCCGAAGTCCCGCGAGGGCTTCAAGTACGGCGACACGACGCTGGTCGACTCGATGGCCTACGACGCGCTCTACGACCAGTTCACCGACCAGCCGATGGGCGGGCTCACCGAGTCCTGCAACGCCGCGGCGGACAAGCTCACCCGCGAGGAGCAGGACGCCTTCTCCGCCCGCAGCCACCAGCTGGCGGCCGAGGCGTGGAAGAACGGCGTCTTCGACGACGAGGTCGTCCCGGTCGAGATCCCGCAGCGCAAGGGCGACCCGGTCGTGGTCTCCCAGGACGAGGGCATCCGCGGTGACACGACCGCGGAGTCGCTGGGCAAGCTGCGTCCCGCCTTCTCCAAGGACGGCACCATCACCGCAGGCTCCTCCAGCCAGATCTCCGACGGCGCCTGCGCGGTCGTGGTGATGAGCAGGGCCAAGGCCGAGGAGCTGGGCCTGGAGTGGCTCGCCGAGATCGGCGCGCACGGCATGGTCGCCGGCCCCGACTCCACCCTGCAGCTGCAGCCGGCCAACGCCACCGCGAAGGCCTGCGCCAAGGAGGGCATCGACCCGACCGACCTCGACCTGGTCGAGTTCAACGAGGCCTTCGCCGCGGTGGGCATCTCCTCGGCCCGCGAGCTCGGGCTGCCCGACGACAAGGTCAACGTCAACGGCGGGGCCATCGCGCTCGGCCACCCGGTCGGCATGTCCGGCGCCCGGATCGGCCTGCACCTCGCGCTCGAGCTGAAGCGTCGCGGCGGCGGGGTCGGTGCGGCCGCGCTGTGCGGCGGCGGCGGACAGGGCGAGGCGCTGATCATCCACGTGCCCGCGTGAGGCAGAGCCGCTCGGTCCCCGAGCTGGTCGAGCGCGCCCGCAAGGGCGAGGCCCGGGCGGTGGCCCGGCTGATCTCCCTGGTGGAGGACGCCTCGCCGCTGCTGCGCGAGGTGATGGCCGGGCTCGCGCCGTACACGGGCAACGCGCAGATCGTCGGCATCACTGGCGCCCCCGGGGTGGGCAAGTCCACCTCCACCTCGGCGCTGGTGTCCCAGCTGCGCGTCTCCGGCAAGCGGGTCGGCGTGCTCGCGGTGGACCCGTCCTCGCCGTTCTCCGGCGGAGCCCTGCTCGGTGACCGGGTGCGGATGCAGGAGCATGCCACCGACCCGGAGGTGTACATCCGCTCGATGGCCTCCCGCGGCCACCTCGGCGGGCTGGCCTGGTCGACGCCGCAGGCGTTGCGGGTTCTGGACGCCGCGGGCTGCGACGTGGTGCTCGTGGAGACCGTCGGGGTGGGGCAGAGCGAGGTCGAGATCGCCTCGCTGGCCGACACCACGCTGGTGCTGCTCGCGCCGGGCATGGGCGACGGGATCCAGGCGGCGAAGGCCGGCATCCTCGAGATCGGCGACATCTACGTGGTGAACAAGGCCGACCGCGACGGCGCCGACCAGGTGCGCCGCGAGCTGCGCAACATGCTGGCGCTGGCCCGCGGCGACGAGAAGAGCTGGCACCCGCCGATCGTGCAGACCGTCGCGCAGACCGGGCAGGGCGTCGACGAGGTGGTGGAACGCCTCGACAAGCACCGGGCCTGGCTGGAGGGCACCGGGGAGCTGGACCGCCGCCGGACCCGCCGGGCCCGCGACGAGATCGAGTCCATCGCGGTGACCGCGCTGCGGAAGCGGTGGGGCGACGTCCATGCGCGCACCGAGCTCGACGTGCTGGCCGAGCAGGTCGCCGCCGGGGAGACCGACCCCTACCGGGCCGCGGACTCGCTGCTGGAGACCTACACCGACTGATCGTCCGAAGGTGACGATTTGGCGTATCTGGCGGCAATACACTTGCGCACCCGAACCGTTCGGGCGATTCTTCGGCAGGATCTATGGGGATCCTCGATGAGACAGCGACGGGTGGATGAGCGACAAGAGCCTGGTGGCCGGCGCCCTGACCGGGCAAGGCCTGGTGCTTCTGAACGGAGCGGACCGCATCCTCGACGACGTCTCGGTCACCGCGCGGGCCGGCCGGCTGCTGGCGGTGACCGGGTCGTCGGGGTCGGGCAAGACCACGCTGCTCAGCGTGCTCGGCGGCCTGGTCGCACCGGCCTCCGGCTTCGTGGAGTACGACGGGCGAAGGGTGGACCACCGTCTCGGTGAGCCCCCGACGGGCACCGCGCTGGTGCTCCAGACCTACGGACTGGTCCCCTCGCTGAGCGCCCTGGAGAACGTGTCCGTGGCGCTGCGCGCCCGTCGTACCGATCCCGCCGCCGCCGACCGGACCGCCCTGTCCGCCCTCGAGCGGCTCGGCGTCGGGGACCTCGCCGACCGACTGATCGCCGAGCTCTCCGGAGGCCAGCTGCAGCGGGTCGCGATCGCCCGGGCGCTCGTGGTGGAGCCGGACGTGCTGCTCGCCGACGAGCCGACCAGCGAGCTCGACGAGAAGAACCGCGACCTGGTCGTCGAGGTGCTCCGCGAGCAGGCCGAGCGCGGCGCCGTGGTGGTGGTCGCCACCCACGACCCGGAGGTGGCCGCGATGTGCGACGAGGAGGTGCACCTCGTCGACGGCGTGGTCACCGGCCGGCAGCTGGAGAGCGTGTCCACCGCCGCTGACGGGCCGGGCCACGAGCACGACGCGTTCCGCCGGCCGGACGGCGACCGGTGAGCACCCTGGTCCCCACCCGCGCCGGCGTGGCGGTGCGCTGCGTGAACGTGGTGCAGATCTACACCACCGCCGGCGGCCACGACGTGGTCGCGCTGCGCGGGGTCGACCTGGACATCCGCGCCGGCGAGCTGATCGCGCTGCTCGGCCCGTCCGGGTCGGGCAAGTCCACCCTGCTCGGCCTGTTCGGCGGCGTGCTCCGCCCGTCGGCCGGCCGGGTGCTGGTCGACGGCACCGACATCGCCCGGATCAGCGAGGTGGAGCTCGGCCGGATGCGGTCGGGGACGGTGGCCACCCTGCTGCAGGGCGCGAGCCGCAACCTGCTGCCCTACGCCACGGCGGCCGACAACATCCGCTTCGCCCGCCGGGCGCTCGCGCCGGCAACGCGCCGGCGGCAGCCCTCGCCGCGCGAGCTGCTGGACCGGCTCGGGCTGGGGGAGCTCACCGACACCACCGTGGCCGCGATGTCCGGCGGCGAGCGGCAGCGGGTGGCGTTCGCGGCCACCGTGTCCTCCGGCGCCGGGCTGCTGCTCGCCGACGAGCCGACCTCGCAGCTCAGCCACGACGACCGCGACGCGATGATCGCGCTGATCCGGCAGGTCAACGCCGAGTTCGGCACCACCGTGGTGATGGTGACCCACGACCCGCAGGTAGCCGGCGCGATGCCGCGCACGGTCACCATCCGCAACGGGCGGATCGGCGCCGAGGGCCGGCACGGCGCCGACTTCGGGGTGGTCGACGAGGACGGCGCGGTGCACATCCCCGACGACCTGGCGCTGCGGTTCCCGGCCGGGACGCTGGTCGCGTTCGAGGACACCGACGAGGGTCTGCTGCTGCGGCCGCTCGACGACCCGGGACGTGACCGGTGAGGGTGCTGCTCACCGGGCTGTGGTCCCGGCGCGGGCTGAACCTGGCCTGCTTCGTGGTCACGGTGGTCGCCGTCGGTGCGTCCCTGCTCGGTCCGATGTACGGCCGGGCGTCGGTCGAGCACCTCCTCGACACCCGGATCGGCCAGCGCGCGCCGTACACCACCGGGCTGACCTACCGGGTGCCGGCACTCGAGGACGGCGAGCTGCCGGTCGGCTCCCCGGACAGCTACCGGCCACCGAGCACGGACGCCCTGATCCAGCAGGCGTCCGCGGCCGCGAGCGGCCCGAAGTACTGGAAGCGCGAGACCTCCTGGCTGCTCGACGAGGGCGGCCAGCTGACCTTCAACAACAAGCTGTTCGAGGCGCCGCTGTACTGGCGGCAGGGCATGTGCGCGCTGGCCGTGGTGCACGGGCGCTGCCCGAGTGCGCCCGGAGAGGCGCTGCTCCAGCAGACCATGGCCGAGACGATGGGGCTCGCGGCCGGTGACACGGTCACGCTGCGGTTCACCGACCAGTACCTGCGCGTGGTCCGCGGCAAGGACGGCGCGCACCAGGTCGGCGGCACCCGGGCCCGCGACGCCGTGTTCCACGTGGTCGGCACCTACACCGTGCCGCACCCCTCCTCGCCGCGGTGGTACGACCTTTCCCGGTTCACCGGCGTCGCGAACCTCCAGCCGCCGCCGGGCGGGTTGAGGAGCGGCGGCACGCTGCCGCACACCCCGGCTCTGCTCGTCGCGCCGGCCTCGATGACCTCGGAGACGTTCGTGGGCGGCGTGGACCGCCCGATCGACCTGGCCGCGGTGAACCTGGACACCATGGCGGCCGCCCAGCACGCCGCCGACGCGTTCAAGGGCATGGCGCTGGGCACCCAGGACCCGAACGTGGTCGCCGAGCTCGACGTGGACAGCGTGTTCGCGACGGTGCGCGCCGAGCACGTGCTGCTGTCGCGGATCATGCTGGCCGCACTGGCCCCGTTCGTCGTGCTCGCGCTGCTGCTGCTGTTCGCGCTGGTCTCGGCCGCCGCGCAGGTGCGCCGGCCGCACGTCGCGCTGGCCAAGCTGCGCGGGCACTCGCGGGTGCAGGTGCTGCGCTTCGCGGTCTCCGAGCCGGCGCTGGTGGTGGCGCTGGCCACCCCGGTGGCCGTGGCGCTGGCCTCGGCGGCCGCGCGCCTGCTGGCCCGCACCTGGCTGTCGCCGGCCACGCCCGTGGTCGCCGACCGGACCGCGGTGCTGGCCTGCCTGGTCGTGGTCGCCGCGGCGCTGCTCGCGTCCGCGCTGGCCGCGTGGGGCGTGATGCGTGAGCCGCTGGCCTCCGCGCTCGCCTCCGCCACGGTGCCCCGCCGCGCCTCCCGTGCGGGGGTGGTGCTGCGCAGCGCGGTCGTCGCGGTCGCGGCCGCGTCGGTGGCCCAGCTGCTCACCTCCGGTCACCAGGGCAGCCAGCTGCTGGCGCTCGTCGCGCCGCTGTTCATCGCGCTGGCCGTGGCCGTCGCCGGTGCCGAGCTGCTGCGCCGCGGGAGCCGGTGGTGGCTTCGGCGTACGACCAGGGCGCGCGGCTCCGCGTCGTATCTCGCCTCCCGACGCCTTGCCCGCCGCCGCGACCTGGCCAACCTGATGCTGCCGCTGCTGCTCGCGGTGTCGGTGATCGCCTTCGCCGGCGCGAGCTCGGCCGTCTCCGACCAGTGGCGCACCTCCCGCGCCGAGGCCGAGGTCGGCGCCGCCCAGACGTACCTGGCGATCACGACCCCCGGTCATCTGCTCGCGGTCACGCACCGGGTGGACCCACGAGGCCGGTACCTGATGGCGGCAGTCGTCGACAACAGCGGCGACGACCTGAACCGCCGGGTGTTCCTGGACAGCTCCCGGTTGGCCGCGGTCGCCTCCTGGGACCCGTCCTGGTCGTCGGTGCCGGTGCGGGAGCTGCAGCAGCGGCTCAGCCCGCCGCCGAGCCGGCAGCTGACCCTCACGGGCACGCGGATCTCCGTGCGGGTAGCCGACGTGCACCTGACCTCGGCCACCCACACGCCGTCAGAGCTCTGGCTGCAGTACGTCGACCGGGCCGGCGAGCAGCACCAGCTGCGGCTCGGCGGGCTCACCGACGGCCGGTCGGCCACCCTGACCGCCACGGTGACCGGCTGCGCGGCCGGCTGCACCGTGCAGCAGCTCTACCTCTCCGGACAGGACCGGGTCGCCTCCGACGCCCAGGGGTCGCTGACCATCAGTGGCGTGTCCGTGGACGGGCGTCCCGTGGACTGGGGGCTTCACGACGCCCAGGCCTGGCGTCCGGCCAGGCCGTTCCCGGTCTCCCTGGTCGATCCGCCGGTCAGGCTGCGCGGCTCGCCCGCCGGGCTGCGGATCGGCGTGTACCTCGCGCACCTGCCGCCGGGCACCGGCGCGCAGCCGGCGATGGTCAGCGGGCTGGCCCGGATCACGCCGAGCACCACGCCGGACATCGAGCCGGTGCTGGTCACCCGCGACACCGCGACCTCCGCACCGGCCCGGACCAGCACGGCCTTGGCGATCCACTACGCCCCGGGTGTGGTGGTCGGCACCTCGCTGAACGGCGCCGAGGTGCCGATGCGGGTCGTCGCGCGGACCGAGGCGCTGCCGTGGGTGGGCCGGGTCGGCGCGGTCGGGGACCTGGGGACCGCCCTCGACGAGTTCGCGCCGCTGTTCGGGCAGGTCGTCGACGTACAGCTGTGGACCGCCCGGGGCACCCCGCCGGCGATGCTGGCCGCGGTCCGGGACGCGGGCATCTCGCTCAGCCCCGCGCTGGACCTGGCGCAGCGGCAGCAGGAGCTGCACACCGACGCGTTCAGCATGGGCATGCGGCTGTTCCTCATCGTCGGGTTGGCCACCCTGCTGCTGGCGGTGTTCGGGGTGTTCGCCTCCGCGGTGCTCCAGTCCCGCTGGCGGGCCTACGAGGTCGCGGCGCTGCGGGTGGTCGGCGTACGTCGCCGCAGCCTGGTGCAGGCGTCGGTGCTCGAGTACGTCGTGATGCTGGGCATGGCCGCGGTGCTCGGTGTGCTGTCCACGCTGCTGTCGCTGTGGCTGGTGCTGCCCTCGATCAGCCTCGGCCCGGCGGACGAGTTCGACCCGGCGCCGGTGTACGGCGTGCCGTGGCTCGTGCTGGGCGCGGTCGGGACCGGCGTGTTCGCGATCGCCACCGTGATCGCGCTCCTGGTGTCCCGGCGGATCGCCCGGCTGGGCCGGCCCGCCACGCTGCGCTGGGCCGAGCAGGGCTGAGTCCTCGGTCGGTTAATCTCGGCCCATGGCGTCCACCCGGCCCAAGAAGCTGCCGTTCGACCCGATCGACGAGGCGGCGCGGCAGTGGGGACTGCGCTGGGACGCGGTGGACCAGATGCACGCGGTCACCTCGCTGATGCGGGTCCAGCAGCTGGTGCTCAGCCAGCTCGACGAGATCCTGCGACCGCACGGGCTGACCTTCGCCCGCTACGAGGCGCTGGTGCTGCTCACCTTCTCCCGCGCCGGCGCGCTGCCGTTGGGCAAGATGGGGGAGCGGCTGCAGGTGCACCCGACCTCGGTGACCTCCATCGTGGACCGGCTGGAGTCGGCCGGCCTGGTGTGCCGGCGGCGGCACCCGGAGGACGGGCGCGCGGTACTCGCCGAGATCACCCCGGCCGGCCGTGAGCTCGTCGAGCGGGCCACCTCCGACCTGGTCTCGGCGCGGTTCGCGCTCGCCGGGACGCCGGACGTGGACCTGCGCGCGCTGTCCGAGCTGCTGCGGCCCGTCCGGCAGGCCGCCGGCGACTTCTGAGTCGTCCCTCCAGATGCCCGGGGCCCTTTACCAGGGTCCCCTGGTAAAGGACCGCTCCCCATGGTGAATTCACCCTGGGGGGCTTCCCTTTGCCATGGGAAGTGGTGGCGGTCGGGACTGCTCAGACGTGGACGGCGGTCATCCCGGCCTCGTGGTAGCGCTCCCCGGCGGCCACGCCCCGCGGCGCCACGGCGTCGATCGCGTCCAGCTCCTCGCGTGCCAGCGGCACGTCCAGCGCGCCGAGGTTCTCCTCGAGGTACTTCACGTGCTTGGTGCCGGGGATGGTGACGATGTCCTTGCCCCGCGACAGCACCCAGGCGATGGCCAGCTGCGAAGGCGTCACGCCCTTGCGCTCGGCCAGCTCGGTGACCTTGTCCACCACGGCGAGGTTCGCGTCGAAGTTCTCTGCGGAGAACCGCGGCGAGCGGCGCCGCCAGTCGTCCTCGGCGAGGTCGTCGCGGCTGCGGATCGCGCCGGACAGGAAGCCGCGCCCGAGGGGAGAGTAGGCCACGAAGCCGATGCCCAGCTCCCGGACGGTCTCCAGCACGCCGTTGTCCTCCACGTCGCGGGAGAACAGGGAGTACTCCGTCTGCACCGCCGACAGCGGATGCGCGCTGTGCGCGCGCCGGATCGTCTCCGGAGCCGCCTCGGAGACGCCGAGGTAGCGCACCTTCCCGGCGGAGACCAGCTCGCCGAGCGCGCCGAAGGTCTCCTCGACGGGCACATCGGGGTCCACCCGGTGCTGGTAGTACAGGTCGACGTGGTCGAGGCCGAGCCGCTGCAGGGATCCCTCGATCGCGTTGCGGAGGTACTCCGGGCGACCGTTCACCGAGCCGGTCAGGTGGCCGTCGGCGTCCACCTCGTTGCCGAACTTGCTGGCGAGTACGACGTGGTCACGGCGACCCGCGAGCGCGGAGCCGACCAGCCGCTCGTTCGACCACGGCCCGTACATGTCCGCGGTGTCCAGGTGCGTGACCCCCAGCTCCAGCGCCCGGTGGATCGTCGCGGTGGACTCGTCCTGGTCGCCACCTGGGTAGGCGAACGACATGCCCATGCAGCCCAGGCCGATCTCGCTGACGGTCAGTCCCTGGTCTCCGAGGCGGCGTTCCCGCATCGTTGTCCCTCCTTCGTCGTACGGCGAACCCAGCCCGTGCCCGGGGAAACCGGTGGCCAAACAGGGGGCGGGGTGGTTTCGAGACGCTCACTTCGTTCACACCTCAACCACCCGGGGCGGGGGTGCGTTGAGGCGGGTAGTAGGACGTCCTAGTATTTCTGTGAGGGCCGAACCGCGAACGCCGCCCCGCCCGTCGTACTGGAGGAGCGCATGACCGAACAGACCGGCGCCGGTTCCGCGCGCGAGCGCTGGCAGGAGCGCTACGCCAAGTCCCGGGTGCGGGACGCGGACTTCACCACGCTGTCCGGCATGGAGGTCGACCCGGCGTACGGCCCGGCCGACGCCGCCGAGGAGGCCGCCTACCCCCGCTTCGAGACCGTCGGCTGGCCCGGGGAGTTCCCGTTCACGCGCGGGCTGTACCCGACCGGCTACCGCGGCCGGACCTGGACGATCCGGCAGTTCGCCGGCTTCGGGAACGCCGAGCAGACCAACGAGCGCTACAAGATGATCCTCGGCCGGGGCGGCGGCGGGCTCTCGATCGCGTTCGACATGCCGACCCTGATGGGGCGCGACTCCGACGACGCCAAGAGCCTCGGCGAGGTCGGCCACTGCGGCGTCGCCGTCGACTCGACCGCGGACATGGACGTGCTCTTCCGCGGCATCCCGCTCGGCGACGTCACCACGTCGATGACCATCTCCGGTCCGGCGGTGCCGGTGTTCTGCATGTACCTCGCCGCCGCCGAGCGGCAGGGCGTGGACATCGGCACCCTGAACGGCACCCTGCAGACCGACATCTTCAAGGAGTACATCGCCCAGAAGGAGTGGCTGTTCGCGCCGCAGCCGCACCTGCGCCTGATCGGCGACCTGATGGAGTACTGCGCGGACAAGATCCCCGACTACAAGCCGCTGTCGGTGTCCGGCTACCACATCCGCGAGGCCGGCTCGACGGCCGCGCAGGAGCTCGCGTTCACGCTCGCCGACGGGTTCGCGTACGTCGAGCTGGGGCTGTCGCGGGGCCTGGACGTGGACGTGTTCGCACCCGGCCTGTCGTTCTTCTTCGACAGCCACATCGACTTCTTCGAGGAGATCGCCAAGTTCCGCGCCGCCCGCCGGATCTGGGCGACCTGGCTTCGGGACGTGTACGGCGCGAAGACCGACCGCGCGCAGTGGCTGCGTTTCCACACCCAGACGGCCGGTGTCTCGCTGACCGCGCAGCAGCCGTACAACAACGTGGTGCGCACCGGCCTCGAGGCGCTGGCCGCCGTGCTCGGCGGCACCAACTCCTTGCACACCAACGCGCTCGACGAGACGCTGGCGCTGCCCAGCGAGCAGGCCGCTGAGATCGCGCTGCGCACCCAGCAGGTGATCATGGAGGAGACCGGCGTGGTCAACGTCGCCGACCCGCTCGGCGGGTCCTGGTACGTCGAGGCGCTCACCGACAAGATCGAGGCCGAGGCGTACGCCATCTTCGACAAGATCCTGGCCCTGGGCGGGTCGACGCTGCGCGCTCAGCAGCACGAGGAGCTCGCCTCCGTCGTACGGCGGAACAGCGGGGACGCGCAGCACGGCCAGTGGCCCATCACCGAAGGAATCCTCCGCGGCATCGAGGAGGGCTGGTTCATGTCGGAGATCGCCGAGGCGGCCTTCGTCTACCAGAAGGCGCTGGAGAAGCGGGACAAGAAGATCGTCGGCGTGAACTGCCACGAGGAGTCGGTGACCCACGGTCTGGAGATCCTGCGGGTCTCCCACGAGGTGGAGACCGAGCAGGTCCGCCAGCTTGCCGAGCGCCGTACCTCTCGCGACCAGGCCGCGGTCGACGCCGCCCTGGCGCGGATGGTCGATGTCGCGCGCACCGAGGAGAACATGATCCCCGCGATGCTCGAGGCCTGCCGCGTGGAGGCCACGCTCGGCGAGATCTGTGACGCGCTGCGCGCAGAGTGGGGCGAGTACCGCGAGCCTGCCCGGTTCTGAGTCCTACTTGAACGTGGCGACCGCGGCCAGCCAGGCACCGGTGGCCGTCCCGTTGCCGGTGGCCGAGCCGCCGGTCGGGAACTGGTAGGCGCGACTCAGGTACATGCTGCCCACGGACTGCGACTCCGCCAGCGTCCAGCCCGACGACCAGGTCGGACTGCCGGTGCCGACAGGGACGGACACGGCCGCGTAGGCCATGTCGCTACCCGTGGACACGGGCGCCGCGCCGGTGGAGAAGGTGGTCCCCGCACCGGTGGCCGTGGCGTCGGCGTCGAGGCTGGTCACGCCGGAGAACTCGGCGCCGCCGAAGCGGTAGCTGGTTGCCGACGGGAACGTGGCGGTGATCTTGTCGTTGGCCGCCAGGCTGGTGCTCAGCACGCCGGACAGCAGCACCAGCCGGTTCCCGCTGCCGTCGGACACGTCCGCGACCGGCGAGTAGGTGTTGCCCTTGCTGTCGGTGGCGGAGACCGGGCCGCTGCTGGTGCCTGCGAGCTGCAGGGTCAGCACCACCATGTCTCCGGCCTGGACACCGGCGGAGCGCCACACGGTGATGTAGCCGGAGGTGTGCGTGCTCGTCGAGTAGTTGTTGGCCACGGTGTTGACGTACTTCGGCGTCGAGGAGGTCGACGACGAGGTGACGGTCACCGACTGGGTTGCGCTGGCCGAGAGGCTCGAGGTGTCGGTGACGGTGACCTTGACGGTGTAGGTGCCCGCGGTGCTGTAGGTGTGGGTGGCGGTGGCACTGGTCTGGGGTCCGGTGGTGGTGCCGTCGCCGAAGTCGAAGCTGTAGTTCAGGGTCTGGCCCTGCGGGTCGCTGGAGGCGCCGGCGTCGGCGGTGACGGCGAGGGGTGCGGTGCCGGTGGTCGGCGTGACGCTCAGCTTGGCCGTCGGGGCCTGGCTCGTCGAGGAGGACGTGCCCTGGAACTCGTAGGCGCCGAGGTCGTCGTAGAGCCGCGGGCCCTCGGCGGAGGTGTTCGGCGTGCCCGGGTCGTCGACCCGGGACTTGTGCAGGATGTCGGTGCTCTGCTCCCCGGAGACCCCGGAGTTGCCGCGGTCGATCGCGGGAGAGCCCGTGTCGATGGCCAGGTTGCCGCCGGAGGCGTTGACGAACTTCGGGTCGGCCGAGATGCCGTGCTTCTCCTGGCCGGAGGCGGCCTGCATGGCCGAGAGTGAGGTGTACCTCGTCCCTGCCCAGGCGTACATCGTGCCGCTCTTGGTCAGCCAGACCAGGTTGTGGTCGACGGTCGTGCTCGCCGGTGCGGAGTCCCAGATCCCGATGTTCCCGGTGCGCCGG
>DASSKA010000006.1:0-3549 GCA_035690905.1 Nocardioidaceae bacterium
CGGTCCGCGCGCGGCAGGTCGACGTACTCCGGGATCCGCTCCACCCGCAGGTAGACCGGGTTGAAGAACCGCCGCGACGTGGGGAGGTACGGCGAGGGCGCCATCGGCGCGACCGGCTCGGCGCCGTGCAACGGGTTCACCAGGATGTACCCGGCCCCGAGCGACCCGCCGGACCACACCGCGAGATCGGTCAGGTCCACCAGGTCGCCCACCCCCAGCGAGCGCTCCGAGCGGACGCTGTAGAGCTGGGTCGCGAACCCCCAGGCGCGGCGTGCGCCCAGCCGCTCCGGCAGCCCGAGGAAGGCCGGTGTCACCACCAGGTCCACCGACTCCTCGCGCTCGCCGGAGCGGGCGTGCAGCCGGTGGTACCCGAGCGGCAGGTCGGCCGGCAGCTCGAACGTCGCCTCGCCGATCAGCCCGCCGTCGACCGAGCGGGGCTCCACCCAGCGGTCCACCTGCCGGAGACCGTCCCGGGTCTCCCCCGTCTCCAGCGAGACCCAGACCTGCACCGGGTCGCCGTGCGGCACGTGCACCCAGAACGACGCCGTCGTCTCGGCGGTGACCACCACGGACGGCGGCAGCATCCGGCGCCAGCGATCCTCACGCTTCGCGGCCAGCGCCGCGCGGGTCGCCTCCGGCGTGGACGCCTCCACGCCCATGGCGGCCAGCGCCGCCAGCACGGTCTGCACCGGCACCTGCCGGTGCTCGCCTCGCCAGTCGTGGTAGGCGGTCGCGACGCCGTAGGCGTCGGCGAGCTCGGTCAGCTCCGGGGACAGCTCGGGCGCGGCGGAGGACATTCGCCCATGATCGCTCACGCCCCTGCACCGGTGTCGGCCCGGGGATGCCGGAGTCGCAACCGCTGATCCAGCGCCATTGTACATTTCCGCGGTTGGCGCGCTAGCCTGGATCCATGAACGACATGACGGTCAGCGAGGCCCGGGCCCGGCTGGCTGACGTCGTGGACCAGGCCCGAGTCGCGCACGACCCGGTGTTCCTGACCCGCCGAGGCCGCCGCGTCGCTGCGGTCGTCGACGCCGATCAGCTCCAGCTGCTCATCGAGGCCGCCGAAGACCTCGCCGACCTCCGTGCCGCAGCCGAGGCCCGCGCGGAAATGGCGAAGTCCGGCGAGGCGCCAATCCCCTGGGAGCAGGTCAAGGCGGACCTCGGCCTGGCATGACGGGAGCGACCTACCGGATTGACGTCAGCCCGTCCGCGGCCCGTCAGCTGCGCAAGCTCGACCCGGCTGCACGGCGGAGGATCCAGGCCGCCGTCGAGCTGTTGGCCACCGACCCGCGTCCCCCGGGTGCCAAGAAGCTCGTGGGCGGAGACGGCGAATGGCGGGTCCGCACTGGTGACTACCGGATCGTCTACGAGATCCACGAGCAGGTGCTGCTGGTCCTGGTCATCGCGATCGGTCATCGCCGAGACATCTACCGGCGGAGCTGACCCCCCGTCGTACGACGAAGCGAGGCGGCTGCGCCAGGGACTGCCCCACCACGCAGTACCGCTCCGTGGCCGCGGCCAGCCTCTCCAACGTCGCGTCGTCCACGTCGGCGTCCAGGTCGATGGTGACCACCACGTCGGTGACGCCGACCGGAACCGTCCGGTCCACGCCGAGCGTGCCGCGCGCGTCCCACACGCCGTCGGCGCGCACCGCAGCGCCGCGGATGTCCAGCCCCATCACGGTCGCCACGCTGCGCAGGGTGACCCCGGCGCATCCCACCAGCGCGTCCATCAGCATGTCCGCCGAGCACGCGTCCGACCCGTCCCCGCCGGCGGCCGGGTGCAGACCGGCCCGCACCGGCCCGGCCCAGCCGTGCACCGTGGTGGTCACGCCGGGGCTGGAGAAGTCGCCGGTGGCGTGGGCCGGGGTGCAGGCCGTCTCGGGCGAGTCCTTGTACCGCTGCTTCAACGGTGCCTGCAGGGCACGCAGCTCGGTGGCGTCCATGACACCAGTGTCCGCCGCGCACCAATCCGGGCCGGGCGCCGCGCCGAACGGACTGGTGAGGGCAACACCTGCCCGCACGGACGAGGATCTTGGAGGCTTTGATGAAGGCAACCCGCGCAGGATCGATCGGAACCCTGGCACTGCTCGCTTCTGGAGCAATGGTCACCGGCCTGGTGACCAGCGGAACCGCGGCGGCCGCCCCGGCCGGCGGCTCGCAGGCCGGCGTGACGAGCCTCCTGAACCAGGGCGTGAAGACCCAGACGCACTTCCAGCAGCTGAACAACTCCGGCGTGCGCGGCCGGGCCACCGTGACCGTGAACCATCGCCGGCTCACGGTCGACATCAGCGCGCGCGGGGTGCTCAAGGACATGCCGCACGCCATGCACATCCACTTCAGCGCCGACAGCTCGCACAGCTGCCCGACGGTCGACAACGACACCAACGGGGACCACCGGCTGAGCACCAGCGAGGGCGCTCCGGCGTACGGCGGAGTGCAGGTCTCGCTGACCACCCGCGGGGCGCACGGTCCCGGAAGCGCCCTGGCGGTGAACCGCTTCCCCACCGCATCGAACGGCCGGATCCACTACGAACGCACGATCCACGTCCGGCGGGGCGTGGCCCGCGCCGTCCGCAACGGCGAGGCCGCGATCGTCATCCACGGCGTCGACTACAACCAGAACGGCGCGTACGACTTCGACGGGGCCGGCAAGAGCGACCTCGACCCGTCGCTGCCCGCCGAGGCGACCGACCCGGTGGCCTGCGGCATCCTGCACCAGCAGAAGTCCGCGGTCCAGCTTCCCTGACCGGCTGACGCTCGCGCGATGGGTTCCGGCCCGGTGGCCGGGGCCCATCTGCACGTTCGGAAGTCCCGCGGCCTTGCGACAGAGTGGAACCATCCGCATGCTCCCCCGGCGTGTCGCATGCGGACGGTTCCACTCTGTGCCCGGGACCCCGGCGGATGTGCCCGGGACCCGGCGGATGTGCCCGGGACCCCGGGCCGTGCCCACCCGCAGCGCAATTCCTCTGTGGACAACCGTCCACGGAGTCCTGGTTCCCGGCAGGCTCCGGCCATGGCAGCCCAACGGCACAAGTGGGATCCGATCTGCGACCCGCCGCGCGACCTCGTTCGCCCCGTGCGTGTGGACCCGGCGGGCGTGAACGGACCCACCCGTGCCCAGGCACAGGGTCCGGAGTGGCGCAAGGTCGCGCACGGGTGGTACGTCCCGTCGTACGTCGACCCTCACCGCCCCGAGCAGCGCATCATCGAAGCGTCGGTGCTGCTCCCGCCGGGTGCAGCGGTCACCGGATGGGCGAGCGCCCGCCTGCACGGCGCTTCGTTCTTGGACGGCCTGCTGCCGGACGGACGAACCGAGATACCCGTGCAGTTCGCGGTGCCACCGCGGAGCAAGATGCGCCGTCACGACGGAATCGAGTCCGTCCGTTCGGCGCTGGACCCCTCCGAGATCGTGATCCTCCGGGGCGTGCCGTGCACCATCCCCGAGCGGGCCGCGTTCGATGCGATGCGCACCGCGCCTGACGTGCGGGAGGCGACCGTCAGCGTGGACATGATGATGGCCGCACTGCTGACGTCCATCCGGCGC
>DASSKA010000007.1:0-53230 GCA_035690905.1 Nocardioidaceae bacterium
GGGCAGCCCAGCTCGAGGGGCAGGTGGACATGGAGTGGGAGTACACCGGCACCGCCTGGATCTCCTACCTCGGGCACGAGAACCCGATCCCGGACCCGCAGAAGCAGTACGAGGCGGTCCGCAAGGAGGACCTCCGGAAGAACCAGCTGGTGTGGCTCGAACCGGCGCCGATGAACAACACCTACGGCTTCGCCGCCAAGCGGCAGGTCGCCGAGGAGCTCGGGGTCAGCAAGCTCTCTGATCTCGCGAAGATCCCCAAGCAGAAGCGCACGTTCTGCGTCGAGTCGGAGTTCAAGAACCGCAACGACGGGTTCCACCCGATGCTGAAGGCCTACGGGCTCAAGTTCGGCTCCTCGGTGCCGAGCGGCAACGTGAAGACCCTGGACACCGGGGCGATCTACGCCGCCACCGCGCAGGGACAGTGCAACTTCGGGGAGATCTTCACCACCGACGGCCGCATCCAGGCGCTCAACCTGAAGGTGCTGGCCGACGACCGGCACTTCTTCCCCAACTACAGCATGTGCCCGGTGCTCCGGAAGCCGCTCTACGACGCCTACCCACAGCTGCGGAAGCTGTTCGAGACAGTTGCCGCGAAGCTGGACAACAACACGCTGCGCCGGCTCAACGCCGACGTGGACGTGCACGGCCAGAAGCCCGCCGACGTCGCCATGCAGTTCCTCGAGCGCCAAGGGTTCATCAACTAGCCGGCCCGCAGGCTGGGCAGCGAGCGCCAGCGAGCGTCACGAAACCCCGTCCGGTCTGGTCAGGGCGCCACCGGCGTGGTCGAAAGCGCGCACACTTGATCCGGGCGCACACTGAACCGGACGGACCCTGGCTACGTGTCCTGGGCAGGAGGTCAGGTGACAAGCACCCAGGCTGAGCTGATGCAGGCGCTGCACGACGAGCACGCGTCGGCGCTGTGGGCGTACGCCGTGCGGTTGACCGGCGACCACGCCCACGCTCAGGACGTGGTCCAGGAGACGCTGCTGCGCGCCTGGCGCAACCAGAGGGTGATGTCCCAGCCGACCGGGTCGTTGCGCGCCTGGTTGTACACCGTCGCCCGCCACATCGTCATCGACGACTGGCGGGCCCGCCGCGTGCGGCCGGAGTTCTCGACGGCGGAGCCGCCGGAGCCGGCCGTCGAGGACGATGAGGTCGATGCGATGCTCCAGTCCTGGGTGGTCGCCGACGCCGTCGGAACGCTGTCGGTCGAGCACCGCGACGTGCTCCTCGAGACGTACTACCGCGGCCGCTCGGTCGCGGAGGCAGCGCGCCGGCTCGGGGTTCCGGAAGGCACCGTGAAGTCCCGCACGCACTACGCTCTACGAGCACTGCGTCTGGCCCTGGAGGAGAGAGGAGTCGGAACCGCATGAGCACCGCGAGCTTCGACCCCTTCCGCCACCACGACGCGGCGTACGTGCTCGGCTCCCTCTCGCCGGAGGACCGGGCCGAGTTCGAGGAGCACCTCGGCGAGTGCCCGGACTGCGACAAGTCCGTGCGTGATCTGGCCGGGATGCCCGGGCTGCTGGCCCACGTCGACGTTCACACGCTCACCGAACCGGAGCCGGCACCCCCGCCGGACACGCTGCTGCCCCGCCTCCTCGCAGAGGTACGACGGACCCGCCGCCGGCGGGTGTCGATCGGGGTGGCCGTGGCGGCTGCGGCGGCGGCCGTCGTGGTGGGCGGCACGGTTGCCGTGCCGCAGATCCTGGACCGGCCCAGCGAGACCGGCGTGGCGATGACCCAGGTGACCCGCACTCCGCTGGCGGCCCGGCTGACCATGGACAACGTGGCCTGGGGCACCAAGCTGACCCTGACCTGCACCTACGACGCCCCGGTCTACCCGGGCCAGGTGCCGTCGTACGCCCTGCTGATCCACACCAAGGACGGGCGCACCGAGCACGTGGCCACCTGGCGGGCGGTGCCCGACAAGACCACCGTGCTGAACGCGGCCACCGACGTGCGACCGCGCGACATCGCCTCAGTGGAGGTGCGCACGGTCAGCGGGCTGCCGGTACTCCGGCTGGCTGGTTGACCGACGGGTCCACCACAGCGAGAGCAGCGCGAGCCCGCCGAGGATGGCAACCAGCTCGGCGGCGGCAGCGGTCAGCTCGCTGGTGCCGCGGAACGACTCCTGCAGGCCCAGCAGCCCGACCGTTGCCGAGATGGTGAAGGCGCCCAGCGTGGACGCGCCGAAGCCGACCGCGGCCAGCGCCGGCAGCCAGTGCCGCCAGGTGAGGACCAGCACGCCGATGGCCAGCCCCCCGGCGGCGTTGAGCAGGAACAGCGGCCCGATCGTGGGGATCTCGGAGAAGCTGTCGAAGAGCCAGAGCTTGAAGTGCACGGCGGCGGACACGAACACGGCCGCCGCGGTGAGGACACGAAGGATCATGACTACACCACGGGGCCGAGCCGGCGGCGGTTCATCGGCGGGCGGCCGGTCCAGCCGGCCGGCAGCTCAGCGCCGGGGCAGCCGCAGCCCCAGCAGGCCCGCCACCGCGACCACCACCGCACCGAGCCCGAACGCGGCACCGTAGGAGCCCTGGTCCACCAGCCACCCGGCCAGCACCGGCCCGATCACCGCACCCAGGTCGCTGGCCATGTTGAACACCGCCACCACGGTGCCGCTGCGCCGACCTGCCACGTCACCGACCAGCGCGCCCGGCACCGTGCCCAGGAACGCCGAACCGGCCCCGAATACGCACATCGCGGTCATCACCAGCCACAGCGTGCCGCCGTAGCCGAGCAGCGCAAGGCCGGCCACGGACACGGCGGCTCCGAGCAGCAGCATGGGCCGGCGGCCCACGGTGTCGGTCCACCGGCCGATCGGCAGCATCAGGGCAGTCTGGACCAGCGCGCTGACCAGGAACGCGATCCCCGCCCACCAGTCCGGGTAGCCGAGTCCGTGCACGATCAGCAGTGGCACCACGGTGCTGCGCATGCCGAACACCGCCAGGCCGACCGCCAGGTTGGTGGTCAGCGCGGCCTGGTACTCCCGGGTGCGCAGCACCGAGGCCAGTGTCGGCTCCGGCTCGGCGGGCGATGTCGCCGGGTCAGGGGCCGGCTCGGTGTCGCCGGCGGGCGCCGCGTCGTACGGCGCAGACCCCTCGCCGTACGACGGAGGCGGCTGGTCGCGCAGGAACACCAGCGCCACCACCCCGGCAAGGGTGAGCGTTCCGGCGTACAGGAAGAACGGGGCCCGCAGCGAGATGGCCAGCACCGCCCCGCCGAACGCCGGACCCACGATGCCGCCGAGGAGGAAGCCGGACCGGTACACGCTCATCGCCTGGCCGCGCATCCGCTTCCCGGCGACCCGCAGCACCTGGCTGACGGCTGCTACCCCGAAGACCGCGGAGCCGACCCCGCCGATGCCGCGCAGCACCAGCAGCTGGTCGTAGCTCTGGGAGAGCCCGGCCAGCAGGCTGGAGACGGCGACCACGCCGATGCCCAGTGCGAGCCCGAGACGCTCCCCGAGCCAGTCCACCAGCCGGCCGGCGCCAAGCCCGGAGAGCAGCCGCAGCAGCGCGAACGCGGACACCACCGCGCCGGCGGCGGCCGCGCTCACCCCGAACTGCTTGGCGAACAGCGGGATGGCCGGCGCCACCACGCCGAACCCGAGCGCCACGCAGAACGCCACCGCGGACATCGTGACCACGTCGCGGGGCATCCCTTGCGGCAGGCCCCGGGAGAGCACGCGAGTCAGCGGGGTCACGGTTCGGGGCGGCACGGGGATCATCGTGCCATCTGCTGGCGAACCTCAGGGCAGCCGCGGGTACTCCGCCGCGACCTCGGCGCCGACCAGGAACGCGTTCGCCGACAGGTACACGAAGAAGATGAACGCCGCGGCCGCGCCGAGCGACCCGTACACCGCGTCGTAGTGCGCGAAGTGGTCGAGGTAGAACGCGAAGCCCTCCTTGAGCAGCTGGAAGCCGAGCGCGCCGACCAGTGCGCCCGGCCAGGTCCGCGTCCAGTGGGTGTCCGCGGCCGGCACCACCGAGTAGAAGAACACGAAGAGACCGAAGGCCAGCAGCGTCGGCACCACGAAGCCGACCAGCCAGCCCGCCGCCGACGCGAGCGGTCCGAGGGGGCCGAGGGCGTCGGCTGCGGCCTGGCTGCCGGCCCTGGCGAGCCGCACCGCGAGGGTCAGCCCGAACGAGACCCCGAGCACCACCGCGGCGACCGCGACCAGGCCCAGGTCCAGCAGCTTGCCGCGCACCAGGCTGCGCCGCCGGTCGGTGTCCCACGCGCGGGTCAGCGCCCGGCGGGTCGCGCTCATCATCCCGCTGGCGGCCACCACCAGCCCGAGCAGGCCGAGGATGCCCAGCGCGTGGCTACCGGCCTGCATCTGTCCGATCAGGTGGCCCAAGGAGGCTTGGGCGTGCTCGGTGAGGGGGATGTAGGTGGTGACCGTGGTCAGGGCGTGTTGGCGCAGCGCGTGCTGGTCGGTCGCCAGGCCCGCAATCGAGAGCAGCAGGATCAGGAGGGGAAAGATCGACAGCAGCACGTGGTAGGCGACCGCCGCGGCCAGCTGGGGGCCGTCGTCGTCGACGAACTCTGCGGCGGAGCGTCGTACCAGCAGCCAGGTCCGCGCCGGCAGCGGCCCGAGCCGGTCGAGGAGCCGGCGTGCGGCGCGGGAGCGGGAGCGTTCGGCGGACATGGGCCGACATTGTCGCAGTGGACGGAGGATGATGCTCAGATGGTGAACCGACTCCTGGTCATCCCCTACACCGGCAAGCCGACGCTGATGTCCCTGCTCCAGGAGCAGGGCATCGTCGTTCCCGGCCAGGTCGGGCGCCCGGCCACGGTGGAGCTCGTGGAGAGGATCCTCGCTCGCGAGGGTTGGGAGTACCGCAGCCGGCTGGTGACCGGCGCCTGGGAGGCACACTTCGTGGAGCTCGGCGGCAGGCTGCCGCCGATCAGCGAGATCAGCCTGAGCTCCGGCGGCACCCTCGACTTCGGTGCCGGGCCGCTGTACGGCCCGTGGCACGTGGCCCGGGAGGTCGCCCGCGCGTGCGGCCCGCAGGTCGCGGTGATGTCCAACGGCACCGCTACCTGCCTGGTCACCGAGGACACCGGGTACGACGAGTGGCACCAGTGTCTCGCGGGCCGGCCGGTGCCGGCCGACCGCCGCGACCGGGACTGGACCCCGCCGGGGGAGCAGCCGCCGCCGGTCAGTGTCACGATGCGGCACCCGCGTGCCACGCCGGAGGATGCCCTCGAGGAGGCCCTCACCGGCGGTGACGGGCACGGGCAGGCCGCCATGCAGGTCGGACGGGCCCTGCAGGCGTTCCGTTGGGCCGGCCCGCGGCAGGCCACCCTGCACCTGGACGAGGAGCGCCAGCAGGCGATCGTCGAACGGCTGCGCTGCTACGTGCGGGAGACCCCGGTGCCCTCGCCGCACCTGGTCTGGGCGCTCGGCCAGGCCGGGGGCACCCGCGACGACCTGGCGGCTCTGGTCGACCGGCTCGAGACCTGCGCCGACGCCACCGAGACACTGGCCATGGCCCGGGTCTTCCTCAGGTAACGCCTCGGTCTAGATCACCGGATTCGGCTGCCGGTTTGCACGTTCCAAGTCATCATCTTTGGCGTGCACCCACGAACGCTTCGCTTGCGCGCCCTCGGGGTGGCCGTCGTCGCCACCGCGAGCATCGCCTCCGTGACCACCCAGTCCCAGGTCCAGCCGTCCCACGCGACGGGTTCAGGGACGCAGGCGGGTACGACGGGGCAGGGTGTGCGGACGGGCTCAGGCGCGGCGACGCGGGTGGGCACGGTGGCACGCATCGAGCTGCGCCGGCACCGCGGGAACGTGGTGGGCAACGGAAGGACCCTCTTCCTCGCCAACCGGACCACGTTCCGTCCCCGACGGATGAAGGTGGCTCTGCCGCCGCGGGTACGCGCCAGGTCCTGGGTGGTGGTGGACCTGAAGACCGGCCGGGTGCTCGGCAAGCACAACGCCCGCGACAAGCGGCCCCAGGCGTCCACGATGAAGCTGCTCACGGCGGTGACCGCGGCCCGCACGGTCAACCGGCGCAGGCCGCACAAGGTGACCCGGTTCGAGGCGCACCAGACGTGCACCTGCGCGGGCCTGGCGCCCGGCCGCTACTACGGCTTCCAGACGCTGATGGCGGGCATGCTGCTGCCGTCGGGCAACGACGCCGCGGAGGCGTTGGCCGGCTCCTACCGGTGGGGACGCGCCGGGTTCTACCGGGCGATGAACCGGACCGCCCATCGGCTCGGCGCCCGCGACACCGTGGCCAAGAACGCCTCGGGGCTCACCGCCCGTGGCTCGCACTCCTCGGCGCGCGACCTGGTGCTGCTGCTCCGTGCGGCCCTGCGCCGGCCGGCGGTGCGGCACGTGCTCGCGATGCGCTCGGCGCGGATCGCCACCGTGAACGGCCGGCACCGGCACACCGTGTGGCGCGGCACCGACTACGTGAACCTCTACCCGCACGCGCTGGGCAAGAGCGGCTACACCACCCCTGCCGGGAACACTCTCGTGGTGGGCACCTGGATCGGAGCGCACCACATCGCGGTCGCGGTCATGCACGCGCCGTACGGCTTCGTGACCTCCGACGCCCGCAAGCTCACCACCTGGGCCGCCGGCAACTTCCGCGGCCTGCGCGCCGTCGGCAGGCTGCCGCACTCCTGAAGCCTTCCCCCGGTACCGCACGGCTGGTCCGCCGGTCGACGGTTACCCAACGTGGGCGATGCCGGCCGCAGCCACCTCCGAACATCGTGGTGGGCATCTGGCTGACCGTCGGGGGACGTCGGCTGTGCCCATGGAGCAGGTGAACGGGGAGATGGTGATGGCTGCGCAGAGCGAGTCACGAGTCATCCCGCGGCAGCCGGGTCCCGGCCATCCGGAGAACCTGGTGGTGCACGGGTCGCTTCTGCAGCAGGACCCCGGACAGGCGGACGCGATCCGTCGCCGTGGTTCCAGGGCCTGGCCCTACTTCCTCGCGGTCCTCGAGCTGGCCCTCGGCCTCGTGGTGGTTGCGCTTGTGCCGCATGGCCGTGCCTCCTGGGCCGTGCCTCCGGTGTGGGTCGCCGTCCTGGCCGTGACCGACTGCTACCGCCTGTCTCCCATGAGGAGCACGAACGTGTGGTGGTTCGGCCGGCCCGTGCTGGCGCTGCTGGTGCTGGTCGAGACGGTGAGCCTGGTCGAGCCGCGGCTGCGTGCCCAGCTGCTCGCGGCGCTCTTGGCACTCGTCCTGCTCAGCGTCCTTGTCCGGGTGCTCGCCCACGCGTTGGTGCGGGCGGCGGTTCCCGCGCGGGTGCTGCTGGTCGCGGAGGCGACGGCGGTCTCGCGAGCACTGCTCGAGCCGCGGACGCGAGGCCGAGGGGTCACCGAGCTGGTGTGCGTGGCCGTGACCGGGGCAGGCATCTGCCGGGAGCCCGAGGTGCCTGTTGTGTTCCTGGACGATGTGCCCGAGGCGGTGGCGCGGTACTCAGCCGATACGGTGCTTGTCGTCCCGGGACCCGGCCTCCCACCCGAACGGCTGCGCACGCTGGCCTGGAGCCTGGAGCCGCTGGGGGTGGATCTGCTGGTCTCCACAGGTCTCGTCGACGTGATGACTTCGCGCGCCGCCCTCTGTCATGCCGGGTCGTCCCCGGTGATCCGGGTTCGTCCCACCGCTCTGCGCGGATGGCAGCTCGTCGTCAAGGGAGTGTGGGAACGCGCGTTCGGGGTGCTGGCACTGATGCTGACGGCACTTCCCTTGGCACTGCTCATGCTGGCGATCCGGCTGGACTCGCCCGGCCCTGCGCTGTTCCGTCAGGTCCGTGTCGGTCGCGACGGCAAGCCCTTCACCATGGTGAAGCTGCGCACGATGTTCACGGATGCGGAGTCGAGGTTGACCGATCTGGCGGAGGCCAACGAGGTGGACGGAGGGGTGCTGTTCAAGCTGCGCGCAGACCCGCGAGTCACGCGGATCGGCCGCTTCCTGCGCCGCTACTCCCTGGACGAGATTCCCCAGCTCTGGAACGTCGTTCGCGGCGACATGGCACTGGTCGGACCGCGGCCGGCGCTACCGAGCGAGGTCGCCCTTTACGACGAGGTGGCCCGTCGGCGGCTCGCCGCGAAGCCCGGGATCACCGGACTGTGGCAGGTGTCGGGGCGCTCCGAGCTGGCGTGGGCTGCGGGGATCCGGCTGGACGTGCACTACGTCGACAACTGGTCCTTCCTGCTGGACCTCATGATCGTGGTGCGCACCACCCGCGCCATCGTCGGTCACCTCGGCGCCTACTGATCTCACTGCCGGCAATCCATGTCCCCATTTGGGGGACAGGAGGCTTACGCCACCTGGCGGAGGTCGCGGAACGGCAACGTGGTTAGTGTCTCGAAGCAACGGATTAGTGTCCTGCGCAACCAATCTGCGGTGGACTCACCTTGCTTCTAGGGGCGTCGAGATGACGGCGATGACGAGGGACGGTGCCGACGTCGGCCGACAGCTGCCGCCGAGCCCGCAGCGAGTGTTCCAATCCTCAGACGAGCAGCTGCATGAGGTGCGCGCGAGTGTCGCGGGTCTCTCCCGCGCGGTGCACCTGCTGGTGCACCATGGGGCCGTGCTCCCCGAGCTCCGCAAGCGGCGGCTCGAGTCCTTGCTCGTGTCCGAGGTGTCACGGCTCGAGCGCCTGCTGTTCGAGCAGCAGCCACACCAGGACGCAGCGACGGTCGCCGACGTGATCGCACCCGTGGTGGACGCCCGGCAGCTGGCCGGTCAGATCATCGACTGGCGTCCTTCGCCGTCGATGGCGCTGTGTGTGCGGGACTTCCTCGCTGAGGCGGTCAACATCCTGCTCGCGAACGCTGCGAAGCATGCTGGCGGATCGCCCACCGCCGTCGAGATCGTGGACGCAGGTGAGGACGTGCAGATCCACATCTCCGACCGCGGCCCGGGCATTCCGCGAACATTGCGTGACCGGGTCTTCGAGCCCGGCTTTCGCGGTGGCGCGGTCGATGGCAACGGCCTCGGGCTCGCGGTCGCCCGACGTCTGATGGCGGCCCAGGACGGGTCGGTCCACCTCGCAGACGGCGCCGGCCCCGGCGCGACCTTCGTGCTGTCCTTGCCTCGCCAACGGCGCCCCGCATGACGTCGGCGAGTCCTGCTCGGGTCGTGATCGTCGAGGACCACTCGCTCTTCGCCGAAGCCTTGGAGACCACACTGGTGCTCAAGGGGTACGACGCGCAGCGCGTCTCGCTCACCCCGGGGCAGACCGCGGCTAGGTTGATCGACTCGGTGCTCAGGCTGCACCCCAGCACCGTCCTGCTGGATCTGGATCTCGGCCCGTTCGGCAGCGGACTCGCCGTCATCAAGCCACTCGCCGCTGCCAGGGTCGACGTCATCGTGGTGACCGCTTGCGGTGACCGCGCACAGTGGGGCGAGGCCATCCTCTCGGGAGCGAGGAAGGTCTTGGCCAAGAACGCTCCCATGACCGATGTGGTGGCGACGATCCGGAGAGCGGCCGGGGGGCTGCCGCTCATGTCCGACGGCGAGCGTCTGGAGCTGATCCGCGAATGGCGCCTTCGCCTGTCCGAGGAGCAGAGCGTCCGTGCGCGACTGGAGCGGTTGACCCCACGCGAGGCAGAGGTGCTGTCGAAGCTGATGGTGGGCTGCCAGGTCGGCGAGATCGCCCGTGAGTCCTATGTCTCGGAGTCGACGGTGCGCACCCAGGTCAAGTCCATCCTGGCCAAGCTGCAGGTGAGCTCCCAGCTCGCCGCCGTCGGCCTCGCCCACCGGGCGGGCTGGACGCGCGCCATTCCCCCAGACTGATGATGTAGCCCTGCTGTCATCGGCCGATCGTTGATCCGGGTGGCCGACCGGCACCCCCTTGGCGGCCGGTCACCCCTCTTCGTGACGGGCATCTTTGGACAGCGATGACCGTCGGTGAGTCACTGCGACGCGCAGGAACCAGCCGCCATCGTCGGTGCTCAGGGGGTCCCCAATTCAGGGGATTACCTCATCTGGACGGATCACTAGCGTCGCTGGCGCGGGGGCACTGAGGGGGAACCATGAAGGTCGCTGTTCTGGGCTTGGGCTACGTCGGCACGGTCACCGCAGCCGGGCTCGCGGCCCGCGGGCACGACGTGACCGGTGTGGACACCGACCCGTTCAAGGTGAGCTGCATCGCGGCCGGCCGCAGCCCTGTCGTGGAGCCGGGGCTCGACGACCTGGTGCGCGACACGGTGTCGGCGGGAAGGCTCCGCGCGACCAGCCGTATCGCCGACGCCCTGACCGGCGCCGACGTGTCGCTCATCTGTGTGGGCACGCCGTCCGCCTCGAGTGGCGGCACAGACCTGCGCTTCATCGAGCGGGTCGCCGCGGACCTCCGCCAGACGATGGAGTGCGTCACGCCGCCCGCATCGGGCCACCACTCCGTCGTGGTCCGCAGCACCGTGCCACCAGGCACGGTCGCGCACCTCGCCGAGACCTGCTTCGCCGACGTCCCGGACGGGTGGCACGTCGGCACCGCCATGTGCCCGGAGTTCCTGCGCGAGGGCAGCAGCGTCGCCGACTTCTACGACCCGCCGATGGTCGTTGTCGGCACCGCCGACGAGGACACCTACGCGCAGGTGAGCCGGCTGTTCTCGTTCCTCGACGTGCCGGCGCACCACATCGCGGTGGGCACCGCCGAAGCGCTGAAGTACGCCTGCAACGCGTTCCACGCCACCAAGATCTCGTTCGCCAACGAGATCGCCCGGATCTTCCGCAACTTCGGCGTCGACTCGCGCGAGGTGATGTCGGCGTTCCTGATGGACGTGAAGCTCAACGTCTCCACGGCCTACCTGCGCCCCGGGTTCGCCTTCGGGGGCTCCTGCCTGCCCAAGGACCTCAGGGCCCTGCACCATCTTGCGAGGGCCAACAACGTCGACGTGCCGCTCCTGCTCGGCACCACCCTGACCAACGAGATGGTGCTGCGCGACGCGGTCGACCGAGTTCTCGCGGCGCAGGGCAGGCGCGTGTGCCTGTTCGGGCTCAGCTTCAAGATGGACACCGACGACCTGCGCGAGAGCCCGAACGTCGAGCTGGCCGAGCGGCTGCTCGGCAAGGGCTACGACGTGCGGATCTACGACCCGGTCATCCGGCCCGAGCGGCTGGTCGGCGCCAACCGGCAGAAGGCCATGACCCGGCTGCCGCATCTCGGACGGCTGCTCGTCTCCTCGCCGGAGGAGGTGATGGAGGAGATCGACATCGCCGTGGTGTCGTCGAACGAGCCCTCGGTCGTGGCCGCCCTGCTCTCCGCACCGCCGCCGCGCATCATCGACCTCAACGGCAGGCTCGGGCCCGAGGTCGAGTTGCTTCCCGGCTACGAGGGGATCGGCTGGTGACGACGGAGCTCGACCGCGCCAGGTCGTCCGAGGTCGGCCGTGGGGGCCGGTCGCGGGTCCTGATCATCATCCAGAACCTGGCGGTTCCGTTCGACCGGCGGGTGTGGCTGGAGAGCCAGTCGTTGCGCGACGCCGGGTTTGACGTGACCGTGGTGTGCCCGGCGGGGCAGGACTCGGTGCCCCACCGGGTGCTGGACGACATCGAGATCTACACCTACCGGCCGTACGCGCCAGGTGGCTCGGCAGCGGGGTTCCTCGCCGAGTACGCCTACTCCTTCGCCGCGACGGCGCGACTCGTGCTCAGGGCCCGGCAGAGTCGCGGCCCCTTCGATGTCATGCAGGCTTGCAACCCGCCCGACATCTTCTGGCCGCTTGCCCGCATGCTCCGTCGGCGGGACGGCACGCGCTTCGTGTTCGACCACCACGACCTGTGCCCTGAGCTCTACCGCTCGCGCTTCCACGACGCGCGGACTCCGGCGTACCTGGGACTCGAGCTGCTGGAACGGATGACGTTCCGCACCGCCGACCGGGTCACCTCGACCAACGAGTCGTACGCCGCCATCGCCCGCCGTCGGGGCGGCAAGCCCGCCGAGCACGTGACGGTGGTGCGAACCGGCCCCGATCCCGAGCGCATGGCGCGCGGCCCCGAGGCCACCGAGATGCGGCGCGGCCGCCGCCACCTGGTGGCCTACCTCGGGGTGATGGGGCCGCAGGACGGCGTCGACCTGGCGATCCGGGCTGCCGCCGAGATCGTCCACGGCTTCGGGCGAGACGACGTCTCCTTCACCTTCATGGGCGCCGGTGACAGCTACCCCGAGCTGGTCGCGCTCCGCGACCAGCTCGGACTGCGCGAGTACGTCGAGCTCCCGGGCCGGGTGCCGGACAGCTTCGTCACCGACGTACTGTCCACGGCCGACCTGGGATTGTGCCCTGACCCCCTGAACCCTCTCAACGACGTGTCGACGATGAACAAGACGATGGAGTACATGGCCTTCGGGCTACCGGTCGTCGCGTTCGACCTGCGGGAGACGAGGGTGTCGGCCGGCGACGCGGCGGTGTACGTCGAGCCCAACGACGTCGGACTCTTCGCCCGGGGAGTGGTCGACCTGCTGGATCAACCGGAGCTGCGCTCGAAGATGGGTCGGGCCGGTCGCACGCGGGTCGTGGACGAGCTGGCCTGGGAGCACCAGCAACACGCCTACGTCGAGATCTTCGCGAACCTGGCCCGTGCCACCACGGATGCGAGGCGCTGACCTCCATGTGCGGAATCGCCGGCGCCTTCCAGCAGCCCGAGGGCAAGATCCTCGCCAGCACGATGATCGAACGCATCGCCCACCGCGGGCCGGATGCGTGCGAGCTTCGGGAGGTTGTCCGACCGCGCTACTCCGTGACCCTCGCGCACGCCCGGCTCTCGATCATCGACCTGACGGCTGCGGCGAACCAGCCGTTCGCGAAGGGCTCGCTGAGCTTGGCCTACAACGGCGAGCTGTACAACTTCCGCACCCTGCGCAGGGAGCTCGTCGCCGAGGGCGCCTCGTTCGCGACCCGTTCCGACACCGAAGTCGTGCTCGAAGCCTGGAGGCACTGGGGCACGTCGGCCCTGGCTCGATTCCGTGGCATGTTCGCCCTCGCCGTCCACGACGCCGAGACGGGTGACCTCACCCTGGCCCGCGACCCACTCGGCATCAAGCCGCTGTACGTGATGGAGCGCGGTGACGGCGCACTCTTCGCCTCGGAGCTCAAGGCGATCGTGGCGGCGGTCGGCCGAGAGCTGAGGGTCGACCCGACCGGCATGGTGGCGTCCGCTCTGTACTACTGGATCCCCCAGGACCTCGACGCGATCGAGGGGGTGCAGAAGCTCCCACCTGGTTCGTGGCGGACCTTCCACGTCGACGGCTCGACCGCCGCAGGCACCTACTGGAGTGCTTCCGAGACGGCATCTCGTGCGGCACGCGCGAAGCACCGACCCGACCTCGCCTCGGTGCTGGAGGAGTCGGTCGCCGCCCACCTGGTGGCCGACGTCCCGGTCGCGTCATTCCTCAGCGGCGGCCTGGACTCGAGCATCGTCACCGCCCTGGCCTGCCGCCACGCCCCGGACATCGAGGCCTACTCCATCGCGTTCCGCAAGGCCGACAACCGGATCGAGGCCATGCCGAACGACGCGGAGTACGCCAGGCAGATGGCCGAGCATCTCGGGATCCGGCTGCACGAGATCCAGATCAGACCCGATATCGTCGACGAGCTGCCGCGCATGGTCGACACGCTCGACGAGCCGATCGGTGACCCAGCGGCGCTGAACACCGAGCTGATGTGCAGGGCTGCGCGCGCTGCCGGCGTGAAGGTGCTCCTGTCGGGGATGGGTGCCGACGAGCTCTTCGGTGGCTACCGCAAGCATCTCGCCTGCCTGCTCGCCGGTCACTACCAGCGCGTGCCGAGGACCCTGCGAAAGCGGGTTGTCGGCCCGGCGGTGCACCACCTACCCGTGATGGTGGGGGGACGCGGGATCAGGCTGACCCGGTGGGCGCAGCGGTTCCTGACCTTCGCCGAGCTCGAGGAGGAGGCGGCGTTCCGGCGGAGCTACACACTGTTCGACCGCCAGGAGCTGGGAAGCCTGCTCGACCCGGCGCTCGGAACCGCCGTCGACGAGGTGCTGGACGCGCACGCTCGGGTGTACGCCGACACCGACCTCGACGACCACCTCAACCGGATGTGCCTGGCCGACAGCCGGATGTTCATGACCGGACTCAACCTGACCTACACCGACCGGGCGAGCATGGCCGCCTCGTGCGAGGTGCGGGTGCCTTTCGTGGACCCGGTGGTCTTCGAGGCGGCCTTCGCCCTGCCCGGCTCGGAGAAGATTCGTGGGCGGACCCAGAAGGTGGCGCTCAAGGACGTGGCCAGAACTTGGCTTCCGGACGCGGTGATCGACCGTCCGAAGGCGTCCTTCGGGGCGCCGCTGCGTGCCTGGGTGACCCATGACCTGGCGCCCATGGTCGACGACGTCCTGGTGCGCGGCGAGCTCGTCGGCTCCGGGTTCATCCAACAGCAACCGCTGCTCCGCCTGGTCGCAGAGCAACGTGGAGGGAAGCGGGACTGGTCCAAGCAGCTGTGGGAGCTGTTGACGCTGGAGATGTGGTACCGCAACGTGCGCACCGCCGGAGTGGGGAGCCGGTAGTGCAGAGCGGGACCCACCGTGGGGGTGGCAGATGAAGCAGGTTGCGCAGAACTACCGGTCGGGCGAGCTCACCGTGCTCGACGTCCCGCCGCCGGCGTGCAAGCGCGGCGGGATCCTGGTCCGGACGACACACTCGCTGATCTCGACCGGCACCGAGCTGATGAAGGTCAGCGAGGCAAGGCTTTCGCTGCTGGGCAAGGCCAAAGCCCGCCCCGACCAGGTGCGCAAGCTGCTGGACTCGGTCGCCCAGCAGGGCCCGCTGGCGACCTACCAGAAGGCCATGGGCAAGCTCGACAGCTACACGCCCTTGGGGTACTCGCTGTGTGGTGTCGTCGACGAGGTCGGGGCCGGAGTCGAGGAGTTCGCGGTCGGTGACGTGGTCGCCGCGGCCGGCAACGAGTTCGCGCTGCACGCCGAGCTCAACTGGGTGCCGACCAGCCTCTGCGTCAGGGTGCCCGCCGGGATCGCCTCGGAGCACGCTGCCTTCGCGACCGTGGGGGCGATCGCCATGCAGGGGGTACGCCGCGCAGAGCCGCAGCTGGGCGAGCTTGCGTGCGTGATCGGCCTCGGGCTGATCGGTCAGCTCGTGGTCCGGCTCCTCGTCTCTGCCGGCATCCGGGTCGTCGGCTTCGACACCCTCCCCGAGCGGTGTCGCCTCGCGGAGAAGGGCGGTGCGCTCGTGTGTGCCGCACCCGATGACGAAGGCGTCGCCGTCGTCGAGCGAGCCGTCGCCCAGGCCACCAGTGGGCTGGGCTGCGACCACATCTTCCTCGTTGCCGGCGGCCGCTCCAACGGCCCGGTCGAGCTGGCCGTGAAGCTGGCCCGCGACCGGGCGCGGGTGGTCGACATCGGCAAGACCAGGCTCGACCTGCCGTGGAACTCCTATTACGAGAAGGAGCTCGACGTCCGGTTCTCCCGGTCCTACGGTCCGGGCCGGTACGACGACACCTACGAGCTCGACGGCATCGACTACCCCGCCGGCTACGTGCGCTGGACCGAGCGCCGCAACCTCCAGTGCTTCCTGGACCTGATCGCAGGTGACCAGCTCGAGGTCGCGTCGCTGGTCTCCGGCACCTTTCCGATCGGCGAGGCGGCTGCAGCGTACGCCCGGCTGGAGGACGGGACGCTGACGGGCGTCGGCTACCTGCTGGAGTACCCCCGACCCGCGTCGTCGGCACGGCAGACGGCCGCGCCGGCTCGGGAGGCCACGGCGCCGACCGCCCCGCGGCCCGGCGAGGTGCGTGTGGGGTTCCTCGGCGCAGGCAGCTACGCGACCTCGATGTTGCTCCCGCACCTGACCGCGGACCCGCGCGTCCGGCTGGTGTCGGTGGCGACCACACGGTCCCTGAGCGCGGTCAACGCGCGCTACAAGTTCGGGTTCGAGGAGGCCGGTACCGACACCGAGGCAGTGCTCGCCGACGACACGCTCGACGCGGTGTTCGTGGTCACCAGGCACGAGAGCCACGCCGACCTCGTGTGTCGGGCGTTGCGGGCCGGGAAGGCGGTCTTCGTCGAAAAGCCGCTGGCGTTGACCGACGAGCAGGTCGAACGGGTGCTGACCACGGTGGAGCAGACCGGGAACGACCGGCTGATGGTGGGCTTCAACCGTCGCTTCGCACCGCTGTTCGTCCATCTCCGAGACTACTTCCGCAATCACGACGCAGTCTCGGCCCGCTACCTGGTCAACGCCGGACAGCTCGATCCCGCCAGCTGGTACCTCAAGGCGGACAGCGAGGGATCGCGGTTCGCAGGGGAGGGAGGGCACTTCATCGACTCCCTCACCGCACTGGTCGGCCACGACCCTGTCGAGGTGGTGGGCCAGGCGGGAGCGTGCGGTGACGTCCAGGTCTCGCTGCGCTATCCAGACCGGTCGCTGGGATCGATCGTCTACGCCACCGGAGGACATCGTCGTTTCCCCAAGGAAACCCTCGACGTCACCGGCGGCGGTGTCAACGCGCGCCTGGACAACTTCACCCGCGTCACGGTGTGGACCCCGCAGGGGCGCACGACCAAGCGCTCGCTGAAGGGACAGGACAAGGGCCAGCGCGGCGAGCTCGCCGCCTTCCTCGGAGCGGTCCACCGCGGTGAGCCCATGCCGATCCCCCTGGACTCCCTCGTCGCGACGACCAGGGCCACGTTGCGGGCCGAGGCCGCCGCGCCCCCTCGCGGGGTGACGCTGTGAGCCGGGCAGGCTGGTACGTCCGACGGCTGCGGAAGATGTCGCCGCGGGAGATGTCTGGTCGGGTTCGGGACCGCGTCCGGCAGCAGAAGTGGGCGACCCGGCGTGTGCGTCCCGGATCCGGCGCGCCGCCCCCGGCGGGACTGCGGCGCGAGCTCCGCGGTCCCGTGGGTCTCCACCAGGTCGCCCGGGACCCGGCGCCCACCTGGGCCCGGGCGGCCGTCCACTCCGCCGACCACGTGCTGGCGGGCAGCTGGCCGCTGCTCGGGATCGTGCGGCAGGACCTTGCCGATCCTGACTGGTTCCGCGACCCGCTCACCGGCCGCACCGCTCCCAGCGACGTCCTCGCCTTCTCGGTGAACGCGCGCGACGAGTCGGTGACAGGGAACGTCAAGCAGGTCTGGGAGCTCTCGCGCCACCACCACCTCACTCAGCTCGCGGCCGCGTACTGGGTCACGGGCGACGAGCAGTACGCGGAAGCCGTGGACCGGCAGCTGCGGTCCTGGTGGACGCAGAACCCCTTCCTCTCCGGAATCCACTGGACCGGCGGGATCGAGCTCGGCATCCGCCTGGTCTCGTGGGTCTGGATCCGCCGGCTGCTCGCTGACTGGCCGAAGGTGGCGGACCTGTTCGAGCACAACGAGGACTGCCGTCGGCAGGTCAGGTGGCACCAGGAGTACCTCGTCGGGTTCCACAGCGAGGGGTCGTCGGGCAACAACCACGCGATCGCCGAGGACGTCGGGCTGCTCGTGGCGTCGTGCGGCCTGCCGTGGTTCGTGGAGAGCGAGACCTGGGGCGGGATAGCCTCGGCGCGACTGCGACGTCACCTGGCGGACAACACCGGCGAGGACGGCGTGAACCGCGAGCTCGCCACGGACTACCACCGCTTCGTCACCGAGCTGGTGCTGGTCGCCGCGGTGGAGGCGCGCGCCGTGGGTCGCGACCTCGGCAACCAGGTCTGGCGGACGCTAGCCGCCGGCCTCGACGCCGCCGCGGCCATGGTCGACGTGCGGGGCCGGCCCCCGCGCCAGGGGGACGGTGACGAGGGCAGGGCCCTCGTCGTGGACGGCTGCCTGGACGCGTGGGCCGTGCTGCTCTCAGCCGGAGCGGCGACGATCGGGGCGCTCGAGTGGTGGCCCTCGACGCAGACCACGTTGGCGGGACAGCTGCTCGGTGCGCTGGCGGACCGAACACCTGTGCACGACGGGCGACCCGCGAGCCGCCCCCGCTCGTTCCCCGTCTCCGGCATCGTTCTGCTGCGCACGCCCCAGCACGAGCGGCCGGAGATCTGGTGCCGCTGCGACGGGGGGCCGCACGGTTTCTCGTCGATCGCCGCCCACGCTCACGCCGACGCGCTGTCGGTGGAGGTGCACCACGACGGCGTCGACATCCTCGCCGACCCGGGCACCTACTGCTACCACGGCGAGCCGGAGTGGCGCCGCTACTTCCGCTCCACCCGGGCGCACAACACGGTCCGGATCGATGGACGCGACCAGTCGGTGTGCGGAGGGCCGTTCCTCTGGATGCGCCATGCGCGGACCCAACCGCTGCGGGACGAAGTGACCCCCGACGGTGAGCAGATCTGGGCAGCCGAGCACGACGGGTACCGCAATCTGGCGGGCGGTTCGGTGCGCCACCAGCGCGTCGTACGGCTGCGTCCGCACGGGGTGATCGTGATCGTGGACGTGCTCGCGGCCCGTGGTGGCCAGCACGAGCTCGAGCTGCTGTTCCACCTGGGCCCGGAGGTCACGGCCGAGCTCGACGGCGACGACGCCCTGCTGACGTGGTCCACCGCAGGCACGATGCGTGACGCGACCCTCATGCTTCCGCGTCAGCTGACCTGGACGGCGCACCGCGGCGAGAGCGCCCCGCCGCTCGGCTGGTACTCGGCGCGCTTCGGTCAGCGCGTGCCGTCCACCACCTTGGTCGGTACCGCAGGGATGCACGGCAGCGTGGAGCTGCGCACCGAGCTCCGGTTCCGGGACGACGCGCCGCCGGCCCTGCCGGTCGAGAGGGAACTGAGGTGAGCAACGTGGACAATCGCCGTCCCGGCGTCCTGCTGGATCGCGATGGGACCATCATCAAGGACCACGGCTACGTCGGCTCGGTGGACCGGGTCGAGCTGCTCGACGGGGCGGCGGAGGCAGTCGCCGCTCTCAACGATGCGGGCCTTCCCGTCGCAGTCGCCACGAACCAGGCTGGCGTGGCGCGCGGGTTCTTCACCATCGAGGACGTGCGGGCAGTCCACGACCATCTTGCCGGGCTGCTTGCCCAGCGGGGCGCGCACGTGGATGCGTGGCTGTTCTGCCCGTACCATCCGGACGGTGTGGTCGACGAGTACGCCCGCTGGAGCTCAGACCGCAAGCCGGCACCGGGAATGGCACTCGCCGCTGCCCAGCGGCTCGGCCTGGACCTGGCGAAGTCATGGGTGGTCGGTGACAGCGACTGCGACGTCCGACTGGCTCGTGCCGTGGGTGCTCGGCCGGTTCGGATCGGACCGCCGACCGGTGACCCGCTCACCGTAGAGGTGCGGGATCTGGCGACTGCTGTCGCGCACATCCTGTCCGAGCATGCGAGCTCGGTGGACGGCGCGCCGCCCATCTCGTTTCCCCAGGCGCGCTACGAGTCGGCCGACGTGTTCGCTGAGCACTACGCCAGTGAGCTGGGCCACGCCCTCGCGACGGTCGACACGGCCGCGTTCGACCGCGCATCCAAGATCCTGGCTGACGCCTTCGACCGCGACGCGGCGGTGTTCGTGTGCGGGAACGGCGGCTCTGCGTCCATCGCGAACCACCTGCAGTGCGACCACGTCAAGGGTGTGCGTGTCGGCACCGGGCTGCACACGAGGGTCACCAGCCTCGCATCGAACGTCGAGATCCTCAGCGCCATCGCCAACGACATCGGCTACGACGCGGTCTTCTCCTACCAGCTGGAGTCGATGGCGCGCCCGGGTGACGTGCTCTTCGCTGTCTCGTCCTCGGGCAGGTCAGCGAACATCGTACGGGCGCTCGCCTGGGCCGAGAGCCATGGCCTTCAGACCATCGCGATGACCGGTTTCGGCGGGGGTGAGGCCCGCAAGATCGCCGGGGTCTCGCTCCACGTCGACGCGCACAACTATGGCGTCGTGGAAGACGCGCACCAGGCCTGCATGCACCTGCTGGCCCAGTACGCCCGACAGTCGAGGATGGCGCCCGATGCGGTCGCGACGACCGTCTTCTGACGGCATGCGCGTCGCGGTCAACCTGCTGACCGACGACCCGGGCAACCCGTCGGGAGCACACTGGTTCTGGACCCGCGTCATCCCGGAGATGGCCGTTCGGATGCGGGACGACGAGCAGCTGAGGCTGATGATCAGCCCCCGTCTGCGATCCATGCACGACGGCTACCCGGGCCAGGTCAGCCACCTGATGTTCCCGTGGTCGAACGAGCACCCTCGGTTGCGCACCCTTAGCGAGCAGCTCTACGCGCCGGCTCGGCTTCCGCTCGACGGGGTGGACGTGTTCAGCACGTTGATCGCCCCGGCGGTGAAGCCGGCTCCGGCCGTGGTGGCGCACTTCAAGACGATGCACGCGTTCACCACTCCCGAGGCGATCCGTCCCCTGGTCCGCTGGTACCGCCAGAAGGGCTATCCCCACACCGCCAAGGTCGCGGACGCGATCATCATCAACTCCGAGAGCCTGCGGGCCGAGGTCGACAGGTACCTCGACGTGGACCCGGCCAAGCTGCACCTGATCCCGGAGGCGGTCGACCACGACCTGTTCCGGCCCGGTGAACCCGACGAGGCGCGGGCGCGCCTCGCTCATCGGTACGGCATCCGGGGTGCGTTCGTGCTGTTCGTGTCCTCGCTGTGGCCGTACAAGAACTGCGACGGCCTGCTGCGAGCGTTCGCGCGGGCCGGCTTGGACGACCATCGGCTGGTCGTGGTCGGACCGGGGCGGGACCTGGCCTACGTCGCCGAGCTGCAGGCGCTGGCCGAGCAGCTGGGGATCGGCACGCGAGTCGACTGGGTCGGCGGGGTGCCACTGGAGGAGACCGTCCACTTCTACCGGGCGGCGTCGGTCTTCGCCTACCCCTCGCACAACGAGACGTTCGGGCTGCCGATCCTGGAGGCGATGGCCACGGGGTGTCCGGTGGTGACCTCGGACCGCAGCGCCATGCCGGAGACGGCGGGCGGTGCGGCGCTGCTGGCAGACCCGCTCGACCCGGACAGCATCGCGTCCGCGCTGGAAGAGGCGTGCGGGCCCGAGGCCACGCTGCTGCGCAAGCTCGGCCTCGAGCGCGCGCGAAGCTTCACCTGGGCGGCGACCGCCGAGCGCACGCTCGAGGTCTACCGCCGCGTCCACACCCGGCGGGAGGAGCGGTCATGAGGATCCTGGTCACCGGCGGGGCCGGCTTCATCGGATCTCACACCTGCGACCGGCTGGTCGAGCTCGGCCACCAGGTCACCGTCCTCGACGCGCTGACGGCCCCGGTCCACCGGGACGGCAGTCCGTCCTACCTCACGCCGGGTGTCGAGCTCTACGTCGGTGACGTCCGCAACCGTGACCTGCTCGCCAACCTGCTGCGCCGTGCCGATGCGGTCTACCACTTCGCGGCCTACCAGGACTACCTGCCCGACTTCGCGAGGTTCGTCGACGTCAACGTCGTGTCCACCGCGCTCATCTACGAGATAGCCCTGGCCGAGCGCCTCGACCTGCAGCGGGTCGTCGTGGCGTCGTCCCAGTCCGCCATGGGCGAGGGCCTCTACCGCTGCCCTGCCGACGGCGAGCAAACGCCGGGGATGCGCCCGGAGCCGGCGCTCGCGGCACGGCGGTGGGAGCTCCCCTGCCCTCAGTGCGGCGGCGAGCTCGAGCTGCTGCGGACACCGGAGCGGATCTCGAACCCCCAGAACGCCTACGGAATGTCGAAGTACGCCGAGGAGATGCAGGCGATCAACCTGGGCCGCCGCTACGACATCCCGACCGTGGCGCTGCGCTACAGCATCGTGCAGGGACCGCGGCAGTCGGTCTACAACGCCTACTCCGGTGCCTGCCGGATCTTCTGCCTGCACTACGCCCAGGGCGGGGCCCCGACCGTCTACGAGGACGGAGGCGCCCTGCGCGACTACGTCAACATCGAGGACGTCGTCGACGCCAACGCACTGGTCCTCACCCACGAGAACGCCGTCGGCCGCGTCTTCAACGTCGGCGGCGGGCGGGCGTACACCACGTGGGAGCTGGCCGAGATCGTCCGCGCGCACTACGGCTCCGACCAGCCGGCCCGCATCACCGGTGAGTACCGGTTCGGCGACACCCGCCACATCGTCTCCGACACCGGAGCACTCGAGGGGCTGGGCTGGCGGGCGCGCAGCAGCCCGGCGGAGTCCGTGGCGGCGTACGCCGAGTGGCTGAAGTCGCAGGCCGGTCTCGACCGGGTGCTGGCGCATGCCGACGCGACCATGCGCTCGTTGGGCGTGGTGCGGGGGTCGGCGTCGTGAAGGCGGTGTTGCTGGCCGCCGGCCTGGGCAGCCGGCTCCGGCCGCTGACCGACGCCACGCCGAAGTGTCTGGTGCCGATCGGCGGGCGCGCCCTGCTCGACATCTGGCTGGACGCGCTGCGTGATCTCGGCGTCGAGGAGGTGCTCCTCAACACCCATCACCTCGCCGACCAGGTCGCGGCGCACGTGGCGCAGCGGGTCGGGGACCCGCCGGTCCGCCTGCTGCACGAGCAGACGCTGCGCGGCAGCGCCGGCACCCTCCGGGCCGCGCGAGGACTGCTCGAGACCGAACCGTGGTTCCTTGCCCTCAACGCCGACAACCTCACCGACTACGACCTCGCCGACCTCGTCGCGGGCCACACCGCCGGCGAGACTGGCTGCCTCGCGACGCTCACCGCGTTCCACGCCGAACGGCCGTCGGCCTGCGGCATCCTCGACATCGACGGCAGCGGCCGCCTGGTCGGGTTCGAGGAGAAGCCGGCCCGTCCGCGTTGTGACCTCGCGAACGCCGGCATGTACGCGTTCTCGAGCGAGGTGCTGGACCTCCTCGACCGACCCGAGCCGACCGACGTCGGCGCCCACCTGCTGCCGCGGCTCGTCGGGAGAGCTCGGGTCGTGGGCATCGGCGGTGCCTACCTCCGCGACATCGGCACCCCGGAGGCGCTCGCCGAGGCCCGGGCCACCTGGCGGGAACAAGCCCCCCGATGATCATCACGCAGACGCCGTTGCGGGTGGGCCTCGTGGGAGGCGGCACCGACCTACCGTCGTACTATCGCGAGCACGGCGGGCGTGTGCTCAACGCTGCGATCGACAAGTACGTCTACGTGGTCGTGAAGCAGCGCTTCGACGAGGACATCTACGTCAACTACTCGCAGAAGGAGATCGTCAGCCGGGTCGAGGACCTCCGGCACGACCTCGTCCGCGAGGCCATGCACATGGCCGGCGTCCGGCACGGGGTAGAGATCACCACGCTGGCCGACATCCCCTCCGCGGGCTCGGGGCTGGGGTCCTCCTCCTCGGTGACGGTGGGACTGCTCCAGGCTCTGTTCGCCTACCAGGGGATCCAGCTGTCGGCGCAGGAGCTCGCGGAGCGGGCGTGCACGATCGAGCTGGACCGCTGCGGCAAGCCGATCGGCAAGCAGGACCAGTACGCCGCGGCGTACGGCGGCATCTGCGACCTGCGGTTCGGCCCCGGCGACCGCGTCGGCGTCGAGCAGATCCACCTCGAGCCCGCGCTGCACCGGCACCTGCAGTCGGAGCTGATGCTCTTCTACAGCGGGATCACCCGCAGCGCGGACGCGATCCTGCAGGAGCAGACTGCGAACGTCGCCAGCAAGCTGGCCCAGCTCGGTCTGCTGCGCGACCTGGCAGAGGCCGCCGCCGACGGCTTGCGCAACGGCGACACCGAGCAGGTGGGGGTCGCGCTGCACAAGAGCTGGGAGACCAAGCGCGAGCTGGCATCGGGGGTCACGAACACGGTCCTCGACGCGGCTGTCGATGCTGCCCTCGACGCGGGTGCGACCGGCGCCAAGGTGGCAGGCGCCGGCGGGGGTGGCTTCATCCTCGTGGTGTGCCCGGTCGCGGACCAGGCGACCGTACGCCGAGCCCTGCCGGAGATGAAGGAGCTGCCCATCAAGATCGATCCGTACGGCTCGAGGGTGGTGCTCAATGTCCACCGCGACATCTGGGGCTGAGTGGACTGAGACGGAGGCGGCATGATCGACGAGCCGCTGGACTTCAAGAGGGCCGTTCGGCTCCTGGCGCGGCACAAGATCGTCCTGCTCGTCGCGGCGGTGCTGGGCTTCCTGGCCGGTGCCGCCTGGGTGGCGGTGCGTCCGCCGACGCTGACGAGCCAGGCATGGGTCGCGCTGCCGACCGCCACCCACGGCGGCGTCGGGACCCAGGTCCTGATCGCGGACAGCGACGAGGTCCTCACCCGTGCGCTGCGCGAGCTCCACTCGGGGCAGTCCCTGCAGTCGCTGCGCGACAAGATCGACGTCCAAAGCCGCACCGCAACCATCCTCGTGGTCATCGCCCAGGGCAAGACCGCCGCCCAAGCGGAGGGCACGGCGAACGCCGTCGCGCGGAACTACGTCTCCTACGTGCGGCAGCCGGGAAACTTTCCGTTCGGGCCGGTCCAGGCGCGGGTCTGGCAACGTGCCACGCCGGCAACCGGGACGAAGCCGTCATTTCTTCTCGTCGGCATCGGATTGCTGGGCGGCGCGGCAGGTGCCGCGGTCGCGACCCTCGGCATCCTCGCGGTCAGCCGACGGGACCGTCGCCTGCGGGAACGCGATGCGATCGCCGACTCGATCGGCGTCCCGGTCGTTGCCTCCATGACCGTCGAGCATCCGTCGGACGCGGCGGGGTGGAGCAAGCTCCTCGAGGACTACGAGCCCGGAGCCGTGGACGCCTGGCGGATGCGCAAGGCCCTCCAGTACCTGGGCCTGGTCGACGCGAGCTCGAGCGGGCGCCAAGGCCCCGGGCTCACCCTTGCCGTCATCTCGTGCTCCTTCGACCGCAAGGCGCTCGCCCTCGGCCCCCAGCTCGCCGTCTTCGCCGCCTCACGGGGCATCCCCACCGCCCTTGTCGTCGGACCTCACCAGGATGTGTCAGCTGCGGCGACGCTTCGGGTCGCGTGCTCTTCGCCGCCCGAGAAGACCTCGAGCCGTCTGCGCGTCAGCGTCAGGGACCACGCAGCTCCTGCTCATGAACCGGACGTTGCGCTGACCGTCGTGGTCGTCGCCGTGGACGGCGAGGCGCCGCAGGTCACCGACCCGGCCAGCAGGACCGTCACGGTGCTCGGCGTCTCAGCGGGCGTCGCGACCGGTGAGCAGCTGGCGCGTGTGGCGGCCAGCGCTGCAGTCAGCGGACACGACATCGCAGGGATCCTGGTCGCGGACCCTGACCCCGCGGACACCACGACGGGCCGCCTCCCGCTCATCGAGCGACCGGCGTATCGCCGAAGGCCAACACGTATGACCGGCACGGGGAGGGAGCCTGGGGAATGACCAACGCAGACCTGGGGACGAGAGCGCCACGCCCGAAGGTGTCGAACGGCGACCACGGTGTCGCAGATGTTCTCGCTGACGTCGACGGCGATCTCGTCAGCTTGCGGTTCATCGGGGAGGCGTTGCGGCGTGGTAGGAGGGTGTGGGCCGGACTGGCCCTGGTCGGGCTGCTGCTCGGGGCCGCCGTCTGGGTGACCCACCCACCCGTGCCGGAAGCCTCGACGACGCTCCTGCTCGATGTGGGACCCGAAGGCCAGCCTGGCACGGCGATCCTGAATGACCAGGTCATGGCGGAGAGTCGCGGCGTGGCAGCAAACGCCCTGCGCGCGCTCGGTTTGGCGCAGAGCATCGAGGACCTGCAGTCCACCTACACGGCTGACGTCGTCACCGACCGGGTCCTTCGCCTCACCGTGAGTGCGCCCACGAGCACGGAAGCTGTGAGCCGAGCGAACGCCATCGCCTCGGCGTTCCTCGCGTTCCGCGCCGACCAGCTCCGGAAGCAGCAGACACTCCAGTTCGAAGCCCTCGACAAGGTGCTCAGCCAGCAGGAGTTGAATCTCGCGACGATCACCGCACGCATCCGAGAGGTGTCCGGAATGCCCGCGACGCCATCGCAGGTGGCGGCGCTCTCGAGCCTTCGCCCACGCAGAGACCGGGCCGAGAACGCCTTGGTCGAGCTCAAGAGCCAGGTCAACGCCACGAAGGCGACTGCCGAGCGGACGACGGCGGCGATGGTCGGCAAGAGCGTGGTGCTCGACCGGGCAAGCCCACTGCCGCAGTCGCACCTGAAGCCTCTCGTCCTGTTCAGCGTTGCAGGGCTGATCGCCGGCCTCTCCGCGGGGCTGGCCCTCGTCATCCTGCGAGCACTCATCTCTGACCGGTTGCGCCGGCGCGATGACGTCGCGCTTGCGCTCGGCGCCCCTGTCATGCTCAGCATCCGAGCCAAGCGGCTGAGCCGACCGGGCACGGGCCGCCGGGGATTGGCGGCCGCCCGCGGCGGCGACGTGCAGCGAGTGGTCGAGTTCCTGCGCGGCACGCTGCCGACCGGCAGTGGTTGCCGTGCTCTGGCTGTCGTTCCTGTCGACAACACCCGGATCGCCGCCTTGTCCCTGGTGTCACTGGCCGCATCGTTGGCGCAGGAGAACGCGCGAGTGGTGGTGGCGGACCTGTGCAGCGGGGCCCCCGCGGCGAAGCTCGTGGGGCTGCAGCGACCCGGAGTGCACGCGGCTCGTGTGGAAGGTGTCCAGATAGAGGTGGTGATCCCCGATCCCCAGGAACTCGCGCCCGTCGGGCCGTTGCTCCCCGCTCCCACGTCAACCGAGATGAGGCCCGGCCGTCAGCTGGCAGAGGCTTGCGAGTCCTCGGACGTGCTGCTCACCCTGACGACACTCGATCCGTCGCTCGCCAGCGACCACCTCCCGAGCTGGGCGGCCGACGCGGTTGTCGTCGTGACCGCGGGGCGCTCCTCGTGGACGAAGGTCCATGCCTGCGGCGAGCTGATACGCCTGGCGGGCACCCGCCTGGTGTCGGCCGTGCTGGTGGGAGCCGACAAGTGGGACGAGAGCCTCGGCGTCGGCACCGCCTCACCGAGCAGCGGTCGTGAGCTGTCCTCGGCCGACCGGGACGGCACCCCGGCGACTCCGCTCGACCACGGCCGAGTCCGGGGACGGGGGTAGAAAACTCTCATGCCGGTTGCCGACGTCGGTACGGTGTACCCACCCACCATGCGGCAAGCCATGACCTTGCTGATGATCGCTCACCTTGGGAGATGTCCGATGCGATCAGTTCGTGCCATAGTCGCCATCCTCCTCACCGCGGCCGTCGGCTGTGCCGCGTCGTTGGTGGGGGTCGTCCCGGCCTCGACTGCCGCCACCGTCTGGAGGTGCACCACCTCGGCTGCCCGCGGGTCCTGCGGCCCCTACGACCGCTATGCCTACATCACTGGAACCACGTCAAGCACGTACATCGGCAACAACGTGTGGAGCCCGGTCCCGGGGTGGCGGCAGACCCTGCGCGCGGACAATCCTGGCCGGTGGGGGGTGAACGCCAACATGCCTGCGGGGAACTCCGCGGTCGTGTCCTACCCGAGCGTCGGAGCCAACTACGGGCGGATCACCAACGTGCCGACCCCACTCAGCCGCTACTCCCGGATCCGCTCACGGTTCATCGAGCACATGAACGCGACGGCACACACCAGTGCTTGGGCGACCTACGACATCTGGCTCGGTCGCAATGGATGCTCCGACTGCGGCTCGCACGAGGTCATGATCCAGCATGACTTCGCCAACAACGGCGCCTGCACAACCGTGGCAAGAGCCGACTTCCCGGGCGCCAGGAGCGCCCGTCAGCACTGGCATCTGTGCACGTACGGCTCGGAGCTGATCTGGAAGCTGGGCAGGAGCGAGAGGAACAAGGTCAGCGAGCAGAGGGGGGTCGTCCCCATTCTCGCCATGCTGCGGTGGCTCGTGCGTCACCAGTACCTTCCCGCACACACCGGCCTGTGGATGGTCGGCTACGGCTGGGAGATCGCCTCCACCGGGGGCAGGACGGAGAAGTTCAGGGTCGCCGCCTATCGGCTTCACGTCTCCTGCAAGAGGCGTGGCTGCCGGTGAGCCAGGAGTGAGGCAGCCAGGGTCAGGTGCAGCAGGTAGGTGGAGGCGTCGGCGAAACCGACCTCCGTGATCGAGGCCAGCGTGCAGTACACGACGAGAAAGAGGCCCAAGGCGCGCTCCACGCGGCGGTCATGAAAGGCAGCGCTTCCGAAGAGAAACGCCAGGATCATGGCGCAGACCGCGACTCCCACGAGTCCTTCCATCATGTAGCTGGCCAGCCAGTTGCTGTCGATCGGCAGCCCGTTGATGCTCGCGTTCGACAAGCCGAACCCGAAGACGCGCTGGAACGTGTTGCGCGGCTGGCCCAGCACCAGAGCCCAGAAGTTGGTGCGGCCGGTGAGCGTCGCCAGCCCCTCTGTCGACTCGCCGCGCGCCAGCCACGTGGTCGCGAAGCCGGCCGCCGTCATCACACCGAGCGAGATCAGCACAGCGCTCATCCCGAAGAATTTCCGCACCCGAGCGTTGATGGTGAACAGGCTCAAGCCCGCCACCACGATGCCCGCCACCACGCTGATCAGAGCCGTCCTCGTGTGCGTGAGGACAAGGATCGGTACGGCGAGTGCGATCCCAGCCAGGGCCACGGTGCCGCTGAGCATGCGTCCGAGCCAGAGCACGACGGTCAGTCCGGCCGCGACCGCGGCATACTGCGCGACCTGCGTGGGGAACATGGGCCAGATCAACCCGGACAACCTGCCCTGCTGTGCCAGGGCGCGGCCCGGAGCCAGGAGGACGCCGACCAGCACGGTGCCGAGTGCCACGAAGAGCCAGCGCAGATGACAGCGAAGGAGCAACAGGTCGCGCCGGCCCCACCACGGAGTGAGCAGCCAGAGGGCGACGACGAACTCGGCGAGCCGGAAGGTGCGGTACACACCGCCGAGCCCCCGCGGCTGCATCGTGGTGATCGCCGCGTCCACGACGAGCAAGGACACCAGGCAGAGGAACACGTTCGGGCGCAACCGGAGCTTGGGGTTCACGGTCAGCGCCACCAGTATCGCCAGGACCAGCGCCCCCTGCGTCACCGCCTTCCCGACCATCGACGGCACCGGTAGGAGTCCGGCAGGAACGTAGGTCAGGGTGTTGAGGTACAGCAGCCCCCAGACCGCGTTGATCCTGCGCCGGATCGACCTTCCCCGCTCCTGTGCCGGCTCCAGCCGTGCCGCGCGCCGGCGCTGGCGAAGTGCGGCGACGGACAAGCTCATAACCGGGACGGCTTCTCTATGAAGGGCATGTCGACGAGCTCGGAGCGGCCCCACGAGCGCAGGATGCGCTGCCTCCGGTAGAGGATCGCTTGATGCAGGAGCGGGACCTTGCGTCGCACGAGCGGCGCGAGGATGCGGCTCCTGACCCCGCGCCCGACCGAGTAGAGGCCTATCGTCGACTCGAAGGCCGCAGTCTTGGTCACGGCCGTCGGGAGGACGCAGCGGATCCGGTCGAGGACGCCTTCTCGGTAGAAGAAGGCCCACTCGTCAGCATTCGCCTTCAGGGGCAACGCGCGCTCAAGCATGCGCTCGCACCCTTCCCGAGTGATCACGTAGGCAGCTGCGTTGACGAGGTGAGTGATGTCGATGGGCAGGGCGAGCACCCCAGAGGATCCAACAGCAACGGCACCTTCCGAGCTCATCTGGCAGGTGCTCGGGCCTCCGTAGTTGAGCAGCGCCACTTCCGCACCGGTGAGGTGGGGGCCGACTGCTTCGACGATGGCCCCGAGATCACCGGGAAGCAAGACGTCGTCCTCCAGGACCAGTGCGTGGTCAAGCCCCGCGGCGATGATCCTCTCGTAGACCCTGAGGTGGCTCAGAGCACAGCCAGCGGTGCCTGCCGGAAACTCGTTCTTGGCCAGGAGCTCGGGGGAGACCAGCGTCCGGTCGTGCAGGTCCAGATCTCGCCCGTCGACCGCCGTGACGAATTCGTGGTCGAGCCCGGTCCTGGCGAGCTCTGCGGTGATGTGCGCGCGCCGCTCCGGCGAACGGGCCAGGTTGATGACATATACGTGCACGATGGTGTCCCTTCATGCGGAGGCCCGTCACCGGGAGATGGTCGGGGTCAGGGAGAAGTCGTTGATCGCAAACCGCTCGTCCGAGCCGCCGGTGCTGCAGATCTCCCAGCCGTACCCGATCAGCCACAGGCCGGTTTCCTCGGGCAGGTAGCGGTGATCTACCAGCCAGGTGAGCATGGCGAGGATGTCCACACTGCCGGAGCTCTCACTGATCTTGTGCTCGTCGTCACCGCCGAGCTTCCAGATCAGCTCCGAGCCGTACGTGCACAGATGCCAACGCTGCACCGGTACGCCCTTCGACCCGCCGAAGGAAGCCGTGGCCCGGGTCGAGCACGCGCCGTTGTTGGCGAAGTCGTGCTGGATCATGACCTCGTAGGAGGCGCAGTTGGTGGTAGACGATGGTGAGCAGTGGTTCTGCCCGAGCCAGATGTCGTAGGTCGCCCAGGCGCTCGTCCGCGGGGTCGGGTGCATGGCCTCGCTGAACGACGAGTTGAGCGATGAGTAGTCGGTGAGCGGTGTGGGCTCGTTCGTGATCCGCCCGTAGTTGGCGCCCACGCTGGGGTAGGAGACGACCGACGTGTTTCCGTCGGGGATGTTGGCGGTCGCCGTCCACTGCCCAGGGTTCGTCACGGCCAGCGTCTGCCGCGAGCCGTCGACGGGGCTCCACACGTTGTTCCCCACGTAGGTGCTGGACGTCGTCCCGGTGATTCGCGGATAGGCGTCGTAGGGGCCGCACCGCCCCTGGGCCGCGCTGGTCGTGCAGTCCGGCCGTGACTGCCCAGCGGGCGGCGACACCGGTGACGGAGGGGGAGACGGGGATGCGGAAGGGCCGCTGTCACAGCCGACGCCGAGCGCGGCCAGCAGGGCGACCGCGACGGCTTGCACAAGGGCTCCCCTCATGGCGTGCCTTCGACGCTCGTTCGCGTGGAGTCCTCCAGGAACGAGAGCAGCCGCGGTGCAACCACCTCCGCGTCGAAGTCGCGGTGGAACCGCGCGCGTGCCGCACGGGCCGCCTTTGCTCGCGCTGGCTCGCAGTCGAGCAAGTCGATCAACGTGCCCGCTGCCTCGACCGGATCGTCCAGCGGGTAGAACCGACCCTCCACGCCCTGGTCACACAGCTCGGCGAGGGGGGCGAGGTATCCCGCCACGATGGGGAGGCCCGCAGCCATGGACTCCATGATCGCCAGCGAGGACGACTCGGAGTAGGCAGCGTGGACGTAGGCGCGGTAGCGCGGAAGGAACGTGCGTACGTCGCCGCGAAAGCCGTGGAAGCGAACCTGGTGCTCCAGCCCCAGGGAGAGCGCGAGCTGCACCAGGTCTGCCCGGCACGGTCCCTCTCCGTAGACGTCCAGCGTGTAACGCCGCCCCCTCCGGTTCGCCTCTGCCAGCGTCTTCAGCAGGAAGCGATGGTTCTTGACCAGCTCGAGATTGCCGATGGTGACCAGATCCCCGAGCGGCTGCGGATCCGCAGCGACGTGCTGCAGATGCACGAAGTTGCCGATCACGGCGAAGGGCACGGCGGCAGCCTCAGGCAGCCACCCCACCAAAGCGTCTCGCGCCCATGCGGTGACCGACACCAGACCATCGACTTGGGGGATCACCTGGCGCTCCAGCCGTCTGATCCCGCGAAACAGCGTGCCGTCGCGCGCGATCAGCTTCTTGTCCGCCCACTCATCGGCCTGAGAGACCCGGAAGTGAATGGCCATGATCACGCGCTGCTGAGAGCCCCGCCGGGCACGCAGTGCCGCCCGGGCAGCGAGCGGCCCCTGCGCGTACACGACGCACTCATCCATCCCGCCGAGATGTCGGCGCAGGGCGTTGTGGAGGAACACCTCGTGCCAATGCCGGTGCCAGGCGACACTGGCAGGTCCGCTGACGCGCGCAAGCGCAAGCCGAGGGCCGAATGCGGGCACCGTCAGCAGGCCACCCCACGAGAAGGGCGTGATGAGCGAGGCGGCCCGGCCGTGACGCTCAAGGTACTGGCGAAGCTCGCGCACGTGGGTCTGGACGCCCGTGATGCCTTCGGGCCGGTGCATCGTCGCGATCACGAGCGGTAGGGACGGCTTCGCCAGCCGGCTCCTCTCGCTCGAGCCAGAAGGAGTGCCTGTGTTGACGGTGGAACTCATCGAACCCCCGATGTTCAAGATCGTCGTTACGTCACCGCGCTCACCCGACGGTCTGCCTCACCTCCGAAAGCAGCTGGTGATGGATCTTCGGCACGTCACGCAGGGCTGCACGCACGCTCGATGACGAGCCATCGCCGGCCACGGCCGGATTCACGTGCATGAGCAGGACGCTCCAATACCCCCGTGGGTCCGCGCAGGCGGGTATCGGCTGCTCGGCCGCTCTTGCGACCTTTGGCCGCGCCTTCTTCAGTGCGGCTGCAAGCGCATGAGCATCTGAGCCCGTGGTCGCCGAGGTCACCGCCGCGAGTGCGTGCATGACGCCCTTCCCCGCGCCGTGCGTCCAGGTGCGGTACTGCTCGCTGCAGCTGATCGGTGTGCGGTGTGCGGCGGGCGTGGCGTCGGGAGCCGCGGAGGCGCTGCACGAGGCCAGCCCGAGGACAGCAGTCCCCGCCGCGGCAAGGGCGAGCAGTTTCATCTCACACTCCTCTCCTTCTCGGGTGACTGCCCGTCAGGGCGAGTAGACGACGTCGACCCAGTAGTTGGACGCGTTGAAGGTGTTGGAGGGGAAGGCGTTGGCGGAGCCGTAGGTGTAGACGCCTCCGGCGGCCAGCGCGGTCAGTGGTCCGTTGGTCACCGCTGACGCCAGGCCGTTGCCGGTGAGGGCGTAGTGGCCGGTGTCGGTGTGGTAGGAGACCACGTAGGTGGTGTTGGCGGTGATGGCGACGGGGGTGGTGAAGTCGAGCTCTTGCCAGCCGCTGGCCGACTCGCCGGTGAAGGTGCCGCTGGCCAGCAGGGTGCCGGTGGAGCTCCACAGGCTGCCGGTGTGGCTGCCGGTGTTGTCGACTTCCTTGTAGAAGCGGACGCCGGTGACGTAGCCGCTGCTGTTGGCCCGGAACTGCACGCCCAGGTTGACCGGGCTGGTGTCGGCGGCGTCGACGGCGCCGGTGGGGGTGCCGTTCTGCCAGATGCTGCACGGACACTGGGAAGCTGTGCCGGTCGTGAAGCTCCACACGAACGAGTGGCTCATCGCCTGTCCGGAGGTGTTCTGGGCGCCGGAGACGGTGGCGGTGTAGGTGGTGCTGGCCGCCAGCGAGCTGGACGGGGTGAAGGTTGCCACCGTGTTGGCGGTGTTGAAGCTCACCGCACCGGGGACCGTGGTGCCGGCCGAGTCCTTCAGGGTGAACGTCACCGTGCTGGGCACCACGGCTTGGGAGAACGTCGCGGTCGGCGCCACCGACGCCGCGACATTGGCCGCGCCATCGCTCGGCGTCACCGAGGTCACCGATGGAGCCGCCGCCGGGGTCACGGCGTTGGAGGCCGAGGAGTCGGGGCCGGTGCCGGTGGCGTTGGTCGCCGACACCGTGAAGGTGTAGGTGGTTCCGTTGGTGAGCCCGGTCACCGTGGTGGAGGTTGCGGGCGGTGTGCCGGTCACGGTGACCGGGGTCTGCGCGGTCGTGCCGATGTAGGGGGTGACGGTGTACTTGGTGATAGTGCTGCCGCCGGTGTTGGTCGGGGCGGTCCAGGTGACCTTGGCGGAGGCGTCTCCCGCGGTCGCGGTCACCCCGGTCGGCGCCGCTGGGGCGGTTGGTGCGCTCGGGATCACGGCGTTGGAGGCCGAGGAGTCGGGGCCGGTGCCGGTGGCGTTGGTCGCCGACACCGTGAAGGTGTAGGTGGTTCCGTTGGTCAGCCCGGTCACCGTGGTGGAGGTTGCGGGCGGTGTGCCGGTCACGGTGACCGGGGTCTGCGCGGTCGTGCCGATGTAGGGGGTGACGGTGTACTTGGTGATGGTGCTGCCGCCGGTGTCGGCGGGGGACGTCCAGCTCACCGCGGCCGACCCATTACCTGCTGTGGCGGTCACGCCGGTCGGCGCCCCGGGCGCAGACGGCTGCGTCAACGTCACGTCGTCCAGGTACATCCAGGTGTCGTCAGGTGGTGACGCTCCGTCCTGGTGGACGTTGAACCACAGGACCACGCTCTGGCCGGCGTACGGCGTCATGTCGAAGGTGACCTTGGTCCAGGTCTGCGAGTTGGAGCCGCTCTTGAAGATGGTTGCCAGCGTCTGACCGGCCGTGCTGCGAACCTGCGCCTCCTGCCAGTCGTACGCGCAGCCGGTACCCGTGCAGATGTCGTCGGCGGTGGAGGGTCGGTACCAGAAGGTGAGCGTGGTCGTGCCCGTGGGAGGAACGGCAACGGTCTGAGACAGGTTGCTGTCCCCGCTGGGTTCCGTCGCCGGTTGGGCCGTGCCGAGCAGGGCGGAGCCGGTGCCCGAGTGTGACTGGGCCGTGCTCGCGGTTGGTGCCGCCGCGCCGCCGGTGGTCCATGCCGTGAGACCGTTCTCGAAGCCGCCGTTGTCCACGTGCAACGCGCTCGCTGACGGCGTCACCGCGTTCGACATCGCCGACTCCGGCCCCGTGCCGGCGGGATTGGAGGCGGTGACCGTGAACGTGTAGGTCGTCCCGTTCGTGAGGCCGGAGACAGTGGCGGAGGTCGGGGCGGGGTTGCCGGGAACCGTTGTCGGGGTCTGTGCGGTCGATCCGATGTAGGGGGTGATGGTGTAAGCGGTGGCCGGGTCACCCGTCGTCGGAGCGGACCAGGAGACGGTGGCCGAGGCGTACCCCGCGGTCGCGTTGACGTTGCCGACCTGGCCGGGCGGCGTGGTGAAGGACTGCGACGTGAAGACTGGATCCACGTAGTAGTTCGTGGCGTCGGAGGAGCTGGTGGGGAAGGCGCTGCTGCCCGACTTGGTGAATACTCCGTTGGCCGTGCCGTTCGAGTTTCGGAGCGCGTGCAGGGGCGGGCTGTCCACGTTGGTGATCGTCGGCGCAGGCCCGAGCTCCGGCGTCGCATAGAAGTAGCCACTGTCGGCGGAGTAGTGGCCCTTCGGCGCGAAGTACGACGCGATGTAGGTGGTGTCCTTGTCCAACGCCACGGGTTGGGCGAAGCTGACTTGCTGCCACCCGGAGGTGGACTCGTTGGTGAAGCTGGCGCTCGCCAGCAGCTGTCCGTTGGCAGTCCACAGATTGCCGATGTGCGTGCCGGTGTTGGTGCTCGCCTTGTAGAAGCGGATTCCGGTGACGTAGCCGAAGGTGTCGACCTTGAACTTGACGCCGACCTCGGTCGAGGCGGAGTCGCCCGAGTCGATGGTCGTAGGGGTGACCGCCGGACCCCAGATCGAGCAGGGGCACGGCATGTTGACGGTGGTCCCCGGCGACGGCTTCTCGAGGTTGCCGCTGTCATCGACCGCCCGGGACCTGATCGTCGTCGACGGGCTCCCATGGGCGACCCAGGAGTAGCTCCAGGTGACGGCGGTGCTCGCGTTGGACATGGTGGTGACCGGATGCCACGTCGTACCGCCGTCGGTGGACACCTCGACTCCCGCGACCACACCGCCGCCGGAGTCGGTCGCGCTGCCGCTGATGGTCACGGCCGAGCCGTTCGACAGGTTGGCGCCGGGGGAGGGAGAGGTGATCGTCGACGTGGGCGCGGTGCTGTCCGAGGACGGGGTTGCGGCCGTCAACCCTGGCATGAGGGTGGCGGGTTGCACGTTGCCCATGTCGGCGAGCAGGTTCACCGTCGCCTGCTGCATGGCTGTGTCGGTCGGGTTGGACGAACCTCCGTTGTCCAGCCCCCACGCCCACTGCACGGTGCCCGCGCCGAACACCAGGGCTCCGCTGGCGGCGCGGTACAACGTCAGGTGATGGGTCGCGGTGCTTCCCAGCCTGGTGGTGCCGCCGTAGTCGGTGAAGTCCTCGGCGTTGTTGCTGGTCGTCGAGGACATGTCCATCAGCCCGGCTGGGCGATAACCGTTGTCGGCGTCGACGTCCCACTCGTAGCCCAGGGTGCCGAGCCCCTGACCGAGTGCGGTGGACTGACCGGCGCCCAAGCTCGCCACGCGAGTGTTCCGCCAGAACCTGAGCTTGCTGTACTGGGCCGGCACGGTGATGTCGGCCGTTCCCGAGTTCACCACGAACAGCTGCCCGGTCAGCCCGTTCTGCGGTCGTCCGCCGTCCGCCGGTGGGCTGAACCGCGGATCCATCCACGTCCCAGTCCAGGTGGGCGGGTCTTGGGGGTCGACCGGAGCGTCGTAGTGGGTCTCCTTGTAGCACACCAGCGTGCGGTTCGGCGTGTTCGAGCCGTCGATGCTCGACTCGAGCCGCGTCTTCCAGAACACCTCGTTGCCGCTGAAGAAAGCCAGGTTCACCCCGGCGTCGCGGGCAGCCTCGACGTTCGCGCGCTGCTGCCCCGTCCAGTACTCGTCATGGGCGGAGGACAGGAAGATCTTGTGGTTGGTCAGCAACGATCCCCTGGTGGCGACGTCGAGCCCGCTCATGTAGCTGACGTCGTAGCCGTTGCGCTCCAGGAAACGGATCATGTCGTACTCGGCGTACATGAACCAGCTCCGGCCGTTGTCGTCCAGCGCAGTGTGGAACGGCCGGTTGTACGACACCTTTGGCGCGCCCTTGTAGTCCGTCGGGCTTCCCGACGGGCAGTTGACGGTGCAGTTGTAGAGACTGTTGCCACCGTAGGTGTTGTAGGCCTGCCACGTCTCGTCAGACGTCTGCACCACGATGTCGGAGTGGCTCGCGTCGTTGCGCACGACGAACGGAACGAGACTGCTGCCTCCGGTGTCGTTGCGGACCAGGTGAGCGAGGTAGAGACCGGAGACCGCGTCAGTGGGCACCTTCCATGACGCCGACACGGCCCAGTTGCCGCAGTCGATGAGCCCGGTTCCCGTGGGGCCGTTCAGACAGGCCGGCTGGCTCTGCGGCAGTGTCGCGGTGGGCGCCATGGCGCTGACGACCTTGCGCGCACCGTTGCCTTGGTAGTAGCCCACGCGCAGGATGTCGATGTGGTACGCCTTGGCCGGGGTGTTGATCTTGAAGGACTCGGTCTCCCCGACGTTCACGCTCATCGAGGTGGCGAAGCCCTGGATCGTCGAGTCCCCGGCCCCGCTGACCTGCCAGTCGCTCGGCGGATCACCGGGCAAGGAGTTCTCGCACGCGATCACGCTGGTCACCGGCGGTCCGCACGGGCCGGCCGCGTTCGCCGGTGAGCCCGCCACCACCGACAGCAAGCTGACGAGCACCGCGATTATCGAGCTGATCACCAGGGCCCAAGGCGGAGTTCGTCGTGCAAGCTGCCTCGTACCTGGCATGTGACCCCCTCGTGCACACGCAGCCGACGCCCGGCGGTGCGGCGCGCCCAGCATGTCGGGCGAACGGCTTCCTCCGCTTCCCCGAATCTGGGGAAGAACCATCGACTGCACCACGTAGGATCCGGTGTGATGACAGCAAGGACGATCGCGCCGTCGGCCTTCATCGGGCCCGGCGTCGAGCTGGGGGCCGACGTCGTGGTCGGGCCCTTCGCGGTCGTGGTCGGTCCCACGCGGATCGGGGACCGGGTGAGGATCGGCCCGGGCAGCCACGTCGGCGGACCACCGGAGATCGCGACCGAACGCCAGAACGACGCGTGGCTCGGTGACCTCGCCCACCACGAGATCACCATCGGCGCCGACACGGTGCTCCGCGACCACGTCGTCATCCACCACGGCAGCGTCCGTCCGACTGCGATCGGTGAGCGTTGCTGGCTCTTCAGCCGCGCCTACGTCGCGCACGACGTCGTCGTCGGCGACGGGGTGACCCTCTCGGCTGGCGTCGCCCTCGGCGGTCACGTGACCGTTCGGCGGGGCGCCAATCTCGGGCTCAACGTCAGCGTTCACCAGCGCAGGTCGATCGGAGCGTTGGCGATGGTGGGCATGGGCACCCCCGTCACCCGCGACGTGCCGCCGTTCGCGACGGCGTACGGCGTGCCGCCGCGGCTGCACGGCGTCAACCGGTTCGGCATGGCCCGGGCTGGCATGGCCGAGCAGGACATCGCCGGAGTGGAGAAGCGCTTCGCGACTGGCGCGATCGTGGGCCCCAGTGGCGGTCTGGCCGCAGACGTCGCGGCCGAGCTCGACTGGTGGGCAACGCTGGCCGGCCGAGAGGAGATGGCTTTCGCGACGTGACCGCCGACGGGTGAGGTCCCCGGTGTGTCCGGCGATCCGACTCAGCGAGACTTAGCGATCAGCTCGGCGATGCGAGCGTTCAGAGACTCGATCTGCGCCAAGAGGTCAGTGCTGTGCAGCCCGAGCGTCAGGTGCGAGCTCTTCAAGACCTGCGCGGCGGCGTGCTCGACTCCACCCAGGCGCACGCGCTTGAGCCGGAGGACGCCGTCCCCGGTCAGGACGTCGCTCCAACCCTCGGCCGTCGACCACCCGACGACGCGGCCCGGGACCCTGCCGACGAACACCCTGCCGGCAGGGGACGGCTCAGCCTCGATGATCGACAGCCGGTCCAGCTTCAGGAAGGTGAAGGCTTCCGGGTAGGGAGCACCGACGGCACGGATGAGGGCGTCGACGTCTCGTGTCGGCGCTGACCAGTCGACCTCGCCGTCGTCGGGCAGTCGTGTGCAGCAGTAGGTGGCGTCGTCCTCCTCCTGGGGGACCCCGAGGTCTCCGTGGATCCGGCGGTCCACTGCCTGCGGCAGGATCTCCGCCTGCACGGCGTTGAGCCGGTCGTACAGGGCGCCGACGGTGTCGCGCGGCCCGATGGGGACGAGCTCCTGAGCGAGCACGCCGCCGGCATCCAGGCCGGTCACCATGGAGTGCACGGTCACCGCAGCATGCGACTCGTGGTTGATGATCGCCCAGTTCACGTTCGCCCGGCCGCGGTAGCCGGGGAGCGGCGAGTAGTGCACGTTGACGAACGGGCACAGGTCCAGCACGGGGCCGGACAGGATCCGGTCGTACGACGACACGACGACGCAGTCCGGTGCGCGGGTGGCGACGAGCTTGCGGATCTCGCGGGGAGACGTCCGGATCTCCACCGGAACACCCGCCTCCCTCGCGTGCGCCGTCACCTCGTCCTCGGCGTCCCGGACGAGCGCGATCACGTCATGGGACCCGAGGAGGCTGTCGAGGGCCGCCCGGGTGGTCGGTCCGAAGCCGATCAGGAGGACGCGCCGCCCTGGCGGGCTAGATCTCATCGAGGAACTCCAGGTCGAACGGGGTCCGGTCGGCTGCCGGCTTCAGCAGGACGGAAGCGACCTTGAGGCCACCTGCCTGCAACCTGACGACGGGTTCCGGTCCCGGTTGGCTGGGCAGGATCGCCATGTGGCCGGCGGGGGGTGCCCCGACGGGCCAGTAGGCGACACTCAGCTCGTCCAACGAGGCACGGTCGATGTCACCCCAGAACTGCGTGACGACGGTCGCCGGCCACGCGGTGGCGATCCGCTTCAGGTCTGCCGAGCTGATCACGGAGGACCCGGTGGGGGTCAAGGACACGAGGAGGAAGTCCGGAACGAAGTCCGGGTCGACGTCCGCGAGCGACGTGGTCGAACGCACCACAGCGCCGGCCGAGGTGAGGCCGGCCTCGAGGTACGGCGCGAAGGGGTTGTCGCAGGCGACCAGGACGCGTGTGTTGCGGACCGCGGTGCCGGCGTCGAACAGCAGCTTCACCGCCATGGTGCCCAGGTAGGAGAAGACGTCGACCAGCGGGTGTCGCTCGTTCGTGCCGGCCACCTGGATGCCGCGACGCAGCGCGTCGTCGAGGGCGAGGTCGAAGCGACCCGCCTGGACCTCCCAGGACTCGAACATCAGCGGGAGCACGGCCGTGGGGCGCATCCGGCTGATGAGCTCGGGGCCGATCGGCCTCACATGCCCGCTGTTGGTGACCACGTCGGCGTGGTCGATCACCGACAGGGGACGATCCGTCCTCACCTCGATGCGGTCCAGCACGCCGGCCTCGACGGCCAGGTCGTGGGTCTGCCGGAGGACGTCCTCGACCGTGCCGTGCCGGGTCGGGCGAGTGAAACCGTAGACGTGTCGGGCTCCCGCCAGGGCGGCGATGACTGGCGTGGTGGCGTAGGCACCCGTTGCGGACTCGGTCACCACGACCGTGTCCGTGAGGTCGATGCGCATGTCAGCGACCGAGGCCTCGGCCAGGCGGACGAGTCGCTTCACGTCCATGCCCGGCAACGTCCCGGCTGGGGTCATGCTGGCTCCTTCGTCTCGGGTGCCATTGTCGCCAAGACAGCGGTCGGTGTCGCGGGAAGTCGGCAACTGCGGACAGCCTTGACAAGGTCGTGTTGAATCGACAGGGACAGCGACATGGGGGACGGCATGGCAGCAGTGTTGCGTGAGTCGGGGGAGCCGCGATGAGCTCGGTCAGCGTGGTCGTCCCCTGCTACGGCTACGGCCACTTCCTGGAAGCGGCCGTCAGCAGCGTTCTCGACGAGCAGGACGGCGTCGATGTCCGGGTGCTCATCATCGACGACGCCTCGCCCGACGACAGTGCCGGCGTCGCCAGGAAGATCGCCGCATGTCGTCCCCAGGTCGAGGTGATCGTCCACGACGTCAACCAGGGCAACATCGCGACGTTCAATGAGGGGCTGCTCGAGTGGGCCGATGGCGACTACTGCACGCTCTTGTCGGCCGACGACCGGGCCACCCCCGGATCCCTCGGTCGGGCGGCGGACCTCCTGGACGCTCATCCTTCAGTTGGCATGGTCTACGGCCATGCGCTCTGGTTCCAGGACGGCACGCAGCTCCCCACAGCCAGGACGACGGTGCGGGGATGGTCGATCTGGTCGGGACAGGAGTGGCTCGAGCAGCTCTTCAGGCAGGCGGAGAACCCGCTGACCACTCCGGAGGTCGTGGTGCGGACGTCGCTGCAGCATCGGGTCGGCGGCTACGACCCGCAGCTGCCCAAGGCGGCCGACATGGAGCTGTTCATGAAGCTGGCCGCCCACGCCCAGGTCGGGTTCATCCGAGGGGTGGACCAGGCGTTCTACCGCCGCCACGACGCGAACATGAGCCAGAGCGTGACGGCACTGATGGACCTGCGCCAGCGGCGCTCTGTGTTCGAGGTCGTGCTGGAACGCTACGGCGAGAGGCTCGTGGACACCGACCGGATGTCCGACGTGGTGCATCGCCGGCTAGGGCACGAGGCGCTCTGGGCAGCTGGGCGCGTCTACAACCGCGGACGGCTGCGCGAGTCCGAGCTCGGTCGACGCGTCTTGGGTGGCGGCGGCCGCGAGGCCGAGCAGGACGTGGACGAGCTGCTGGCGTTCGCCGTGGACTGCTGGCCCGACGCCGCCAGCTCGCGGATCTACCGCACGATGACGTCACGCGGGCGGCTCGGCCCCCTGGAGCTGCAGTACCTGCTCAGCCAGAAGGGGCAATGGTGGCTACGCCGCCGCTTGTGGAAGCACCGGGGGTACTGATCGGCCGCCGCCGCATCCTCTGTTTGAGGGATCCCTATCCGCGCCCGGACCCGTAGCCTCGGAGCATGACCGCTGCCATCGGCTTGGCGGTCGTGGGGGCAGGGTACTGGGGGCCGAACCTGGTTCGGAACGCGATGGCGACGTCATCGTTCCGTCTGCGCTGGCTCTGCGACCTGGACGAGGAGCGTGCGCGACGCGTCCTCGGGCCTTATGCGACCGTGCCCACGACCGGTTCCTTCGAAGCGATCCTCGACGACGACACGGTGCAGGCCGTGGCCATCGCCACGCCCGCGGCCTCGCACTTCCCGTTGGCGATGGCGGCCCTCGACGCCGGCAAGCACGTCCTGGTGGAGAAGCCCCTGACCTCCGACCTCGCGGACGGGCAGAAGCTGGTGCAGGCGGCCCAGGACCGCGGGCTGGTCCTCATGTGCGACCACACGTACTGCTACACCTCCGCCGTGCAGGAGCTGCAGCGGCTCGTGCACAGCGGCGAGGTGGGCGACGTCCAGTTCGTCGACTCCGTCCGGATCAACCTCGGCCTGGTCCAGCCGGACGTCGACGTGCTCTGGGACCTGGCGCCCCATGACATCTCGGTCCTCGACTACCTGCTCCCGCCCGGAGTCTCGGTGGTGGCTGCGGCTGCTCACGGCGCCGATCCGATCGGTCACGGGATGGCGTGTGTCGGGTACCTGACGCTGCGGCTCTCGAACGACGCCATCGCCCATGTCCATGTGAACTGGCTCAGCCCGGTCAAGATCCGGACGATGGTCATCGGGGGATCGAACCGCACGGTGGTCTGGGACGACATGAACCCCAGCCAGCGGCTGTCGGTCTACGACAGAGGCGTCGAACGATGGGCTTCCGACGAGCTCGGGCCGGACGACCGGAAGCAGGTACGGATCTCCTACCGCACCGGCGACATGGTCGCGCCGGCCCTGCGTGAGCAGGAGGCGCTGCGATCGATGCTGGCCGAGTTCGCCGCCAGCGTCACGGAGGGTCGCGCCCCGGCCACCGACGGCTCGGCGGGTCTGCGTGTCATGCGTGTCCTGCAAGCGGCAGCTCGGAGCCTGACGCTCGACGGGGCCTTCGTGACGATAGGAGACATCGAGTGATCAACGGGTCTGTGTGCTTGGTGACCGGGGGAGCGGGCACGATCGGCTCCGGCATCGTCGACCAGCTCGTAGCGGCAGGCGCTGCAGAGATCCGCGTCCTGGACAACTTCGTGCGAGGGCGGAAGGAGAACCTCGCCGATGCGCTGACCTCGAGCAGGGTCAGGGTCGTCGAGGGCGACATCCGAGACGGCGACCTGGTGCGCGACGCGACCATCGGCGCAGACCTGGTCTTCCACCAGGCGGCGATCCGGATCACACAGTGCGCCGAGGAGCCTCGGCTGGCGCTCGAGGTGTTGGCGGACGGGACGTTCAACGTGCTCGAGGCGGCGGTCGCGGCCCGCGTGGAGAAGGTCGTCGCCGCTTCCTCCGCGTCCGTCTACGGCCTGGCGACCGAGTTCCCGACGACGGAGCGGGAACCACCGTGGGCCAACGACACGTTCTACGGAGCTGCCAAGGTCTTCAACGAGGGCATGCTCCGCAGCTTCCACGCGATGTACGGGCTGGACTACGTGGCGCTGCGCTACTTCAACGTGTACGGGCCGCGCATGGACATCCACGGCCTCTACACCGAGGTGCTGATCCGATGGATGGAGCGCATCGAGGCCGGCCAGCCCCCGCTGATCCTCGGTGACGGTCAGCAGACGATGGACTTCGTGTTCACCGGCGACATCGCCCGCGCCAACCTCCTGGCGGCCGAGGCGGAGGTCACGGACTCGGTGTTCAACATCGGAAGCAACACCGAGACCAGCCTGTTGGGCCTGGCCGAGGCCCTGCTCGAGGTGATGGGGAGCGACCTCACGGTGGAGTTCGGTCCGGCGCGGACAGTGAACGGTGTGACCCGGCGGCTGGCGTCGATCGACGCCGCAGAGCGCCGGCTGGGGTGGAAGCCGGAGGTGGACCTCAAGGAGGGGCTCGAACGCCTCGTTGACTGGTGGCGCGCGGAGCGCAGGCACGCATGATCCCGGTCATGAAGCCGTGGTTGGGTGACGAGGAGGCCCGCGCCGCCGCGGAGACGGTGTGCTCCGGATGGGTCGCCCAGGGACCCAGGGTCGCCGAGTTCGAGTCGCGCTTCGCCGCACGCGTCGGCGCTCAGCACGGGGTGGCCGTCTCGTCGTGCACGACCGCGTTGCACCTGGCCCTGCACCTGCTGGGAGTCGGTCCTGGCCACGAGGTCGTCGTGCCGTCCTTGTCGTTCGTGGCCACCTCCAACTGCGCTCGGTACGTCGGTGCGACACCCGTGTTCGCCGACGTCGAGCCCGAGGACGGCAACCTCAGCGCCCGGACGGTGGAGCCCGTCCTGACCGAGCGCACGAGCGCCGTCGTCGTCGTCGACCAGGCTGGGTCGCCCGCGGATGTGGAGCCGCTCCGGCGACTCTGCGCGAGTCGGGGGATCGCTGTGGTGGAGGACGCGGCGTGCGCGGCGGGGTCCCGCTACCACGGCGCGCCGGCCGGTGCCGGGTCAACCGTGGCGGCGTGGTCCTTCCACCCCCGCAAGCTCCTCACCACGGGCGAGGGCGGAATGCTGACAACGGAGGACCCCGAGCTGGCCTCCAGGGCGCGCCGCCTGCGCGAGCACGGGATGAACGTCAGCGCCGCCGACCGGCACACCAGCCGGCAGCCGGTCATCGAGAGCTATCTCGAGGTTGGGTTCAACTACCGGATGACCGACATCCAGGCGGCCGTCGGCCTGGTGCAGCTGGCCAAGCTCGACGAGATGGTGCGCAGGAGACGTGACCGCGCCTGCCGTTACCAGGCGATGCTCTCCGACGTGCCCGGTCTGCGGACGGTGCGGGACCCGGCCTGGGGCGAGTCGAACTTCCAGTCCTTCTGGGTCGAGCTCGACGACGAGTACCCGTTGAGCCGCAACCAGCTGCTCGCCGCGCTCGCCGTCGAGGGCATCTCGGCACGCCCCGGAATCATGGCCGCACACCGCCAGCCCGCCTATGCCGACCACCCTCACGTCGACCTGCCCGTCACCGAGCGGCTGACCGACAACACCCTGATCCTGCCGCTCTTCCACACCATGGACGACGCCGACCAGGGGGCCGTGGTGTGCGCCGTGCGTCGCGCTGCCGGGCTCGGGTCGGGCCCGTGACGCGCCTCCGCTCCCGAGCCGCACCAGGATCCTGAGGAGGCCCCAGATGCACACGATTCCGCTCGTCGACCTGTCCGTGCAGCAGCGGCAGATCGCCGAGGAGGTGGCGGCCGGCTTCGCCGAGGTGCTCGCCACCGGTGACTTCATCGGCGGCAAGGCCGTGGCCGCCTTCGAGCAGGAGTACGCCGACTTCGTGGGTGCCGGCTCGTGCGTCGGCGTTGCCAACGGCACCGACGCACTGGAGATGGCGCTGCGAGCGAACGCGATCGGCAGTGGCGACGAGGTCGTCCTGCCGGCGAATACTTTCATCGCCACCGCCGAGGCAGTCGTGCGCGCGGGCGCCACGCCGGTCTTCGTGGACGTCGATGACGACGCGCTCCTGATCGACCCGACCCGCGTCGCAGGAGCGCTGACCGAGCGGACGCGGGCGGTCATCGCAGTCGACCTCTACGGCCAGGTCGCCCCCTTCGAGCAGCTCCCGTCGTCGCTGGCCGAGCGGGGCATCGTCGTCATCGAGGACGGTGCGCAGTCACAGGGCGCGCGCCGGCACGGGCGACCCGCCGGACGCTTTGGTCGGGTCGCCGCGACGAGCTTCTACCCGGGCAAGAACCTCGGCGCGTACGGCGACGCGGGCGCCGTGGTCACCGAGGACGACGCCCTGGCTCACCACGTGCGCCTCCTCGGTGGGCACGGCGCCTCGGCGAAGTACCAGCACTCGCACTTCGGGTTCAACTCTCGGTTGGACACGTTGCAGGCGGTGGTGCTCAGAGCGAAGCTGCGCCGGCTGCAGCAGTGGAACGCCGAGCGTCATGCTGCGGCAGCCCTGTACGACGACCTGCTCGCGGGCATCCCGGGCCTTCGCCTCCCGACGACTCTTCCGGGCAACGAGCACGTGTGGCACCTCTACGTGGTGAGGGTGGAGGACCGTGACGAGGTGCTGCGCGAGGTTCGCGCCAAGGGGGTCGGCGCGAGCGTCCACTACCCGGTGCCGGTTCACCTGACCCCGGCGATGGCCAGGTTCGGAGCCGGAGAGGGGAGCATGCCGGTGACCGAGCAGGCAGCCGGCGAGATTCTCTCGCTGCCGATCTATCCGGGCATCGCGGTGGAGCAGCAGGAGCGCGTCGCCGACACACTGCGCACCACGCTCCGAGCGGGCTCGGACTGAGCGACCGGGTCGGCCCGAGCACCCCGCAGCCATGAGCGTCCACGAGCAGGAGCGTCCCAGGGAGCACCTGGGGAGGCGCGCCGCGTCCGGGTTCCTCTGGCTGGCCGCACAGAAGTGGGTCGCGCGCCTCAGTGGCTTCGCCACCCTGGTCGTGCTGACGCACCAGATCTCGCCGCGGGACTTCGGCGTCGTCGCCGCCGCCATGACGGTGATCCCCACCGTGTACCTGCTCGCGGACCTGGGCTTCTCCACCTACCTGCTGCAGGCCGACGCCCCCGACCAGGTGAGCTTGAGCACCGCGTTCTGGACGTCGGTGGCCGCGGCGCTGGCGCTGTCCGCGGGACTGCTGGCCATCGCCCCGCTGCTCGCGACGGCGTTCCAGATCGCCGAGCTGTCCGCGGTCCTGCGGATGCTGGCCCTCGCGGTCCTGCCGACCGTGGTGGCCGGCGTGCCGCTGTCCCTGCTCAGGCGGAACATGGCGTTTCGGTCCGTGGCCCTGCAGAGCCTTGTCGCGGCTCTGCTCGGTCAGGTCGTAGCGGTCGTGCTCGCGCTGCGTGGCGGCGGCGTCTGGGCCCTCGTGAGCCAGGTGATCGTCATGCAGTGGGCGGTGGCGGTCCTGGCGTGGTGGCGTGCCGGGTGGCTGCCTTCGCTGCTGCTGTCGTGGCCACGGCTCCGGCAGATGGCGGTGTTCGGCGTGCGCGTATCGACCGTCGACGTGGTGGGGACCCTGCGGATCCTGGCCGAGAGCTGGATCGTCACGGTGGCGCTCGGGCCGGCCGGACTCGGCCTGCTCAACATCGGCCAGCGGCTCGTCCTTGTCGCCCAGGACCTGGTCGCCGCCTCGATGGTCCCCGTCTCGACGGTTGCGTTCGCACGGGTGCGTGACTCCGCCGACCGGCTGCGCGCGTCGTACCTCAAGGCGCTGGGAGTCGTGTACGCCGTGGTCTCCCCGGTGATGATCCTGCTCGTGGTCACCGCCCCGGAGCTCATCCCGCTTCTCTTCGGAGCCCGGTGGAGCGCGAGCGTGCCGCCTGCACAGGCGCTCGCTGTCGCGGGCATCATCACCCTCGGTGCGATGCTGGACCATGGACTCTTCTACGGTCTCGGTCGCCCCGGCAGCTGGCTCAGCTACGCCGTGGTCGTCGACGGCGCGACGGTGGCGACCACCGCCTTCGCCGTGCGATGGGGACTCGTCGGCGTCGCCGCGGGCTTCGTGGTGGTCGCCTTCCTCGCCACGGTCGCCCGCTGGGTGCTGGTGTCACGGATGCTCGGATGGGACCTTCGAGACGTGGCACGGCCGTTCTTCGGCGTGGCCCCCGCCACCGCGGTCTCGATGGTCATCGGGGTGATCGCGCTGAAGACGGTCCCGGGCCAACCCCTGGGCGCGATCCTCGTGGCTGGGGTCCTCACAGTGGTCGCGCATCTCTTCCTGCTGCGCCTCGCGGCGCCCGGGATCATCAGCGACGCCCTCGGCATCCTTCCTTTGCCCGATGAGTTTGCCGCCCGCACCGCCCGGCTGTTCGGCCTGCCCCGCGCTCACCGGACAACACGCCGGCGCGGTGCCCCGTGAGGGCGTCATGACCGCCGACACAGACCGGATCGTCGTGGTGGGCGCCGGCCTGGTGGGTCTGGCGATCGCGCAGCGACTCGTGCTCGCCGGGCGCGAGGTGGTGGTCGTGGACAAGGAGGAGCAGGTCGCTGCGCACCAGTCGGGGCGCAACTCGGGCGTCGTCCACTCGGGGATCTACTACACGCCGGGCTCGCTCAAGGCCCGGCTGTGCCGCCGCGGAGTCGCCCTCCTCCGCGAGTACTGCGCCGAGCATCGGCTGGAGTACCGCGAGATCGGCAAGGTGATCGTCGCGAAGGACGCCTCGGAGCTGGGACGGCTGGGTGACCTCGAGGAACGTGCTCGTGCCAACGGAGTGCCTGGCGTACGCCGCCTCGGACCGGCAGGGCTCCGCGACCTCGAGCCGAACGTCGTGGGCGTCGCTGCTCTTCACTCGCCCAGCACTGCCATCGTCGACTACTCGGCTGTGGCCCGATCGCTGGCGGCGACTGTCGCCGACCGCGGCGGCCAGGTCCGGCTGGGCGAGCAGGTGCGGGCCATCACCGCGCGCGGCCAGGGGGTCACGGTGACCACGAGCCGCGGCGCGGTCGAGGCCGGCCAGGTGGTGATCTGTGCGGGCCTCCAGTCGGACGTCCTCGCGCGCGCCGCCGGGGACGGGGAGGCCCCCGCGATCGTGCCGTTCCGCGGCGAGTACCTCCGCCTGGTGCCAGATCGGGCGCACCTGGTGCGCGGCTTGGTCTACCCCGTGCCGGACCCCGCCTACCCGTTCCTCGGAGTGCACTTCACGCCGCGGATCGATGGTTCCGTCGACATCGGCCCGAACGCGGTGCTGGCCACGGCCCGCGAAGGGTACCGGCGCCGCGACTTCGACGCCGGCCACCTGTGGCAGGTGATGCGGTGGCCCGGCGCGCGTGCGCTCTTCCGTCAGCACTGGCGCACCGGGGTCCATGAGCTGCACGGGTCACTGTCGAAGCGCGCCTACGTCAAGGGTGCCCGCGCCTACGTTCCGTCGCTGCGGAGGACCGACGTGGTGCGGGCCGGCGCCGGGGTGCGGGCCCAGGCCGTGGACCGGGACGGCGGACTCGTCGACGACTTCCGGATCAGCGACCTCGGGCCGGTCACGGCCGTTCGCAACGCCCCGTCGCCGGCGGCGACGTCCGCGCTTGCCATCGCCGAGCACGTCGTCGGTCTGGTGACTTGATCACCGGGTCTTGGGCTGCGGCTTGAACCGGCGAACCTCCTGGGGCCAGCCGCACGCTTCCGCGACCTTGCCGGCCCACATCCTGGCGGCATCCTCGTCGGCGACGTCCACCACGGTGAGCCCGCCCAGGAACTCCTTGGTCTCGACGAACGGCCCGTCGGTGAACGTCAACGTGCCGCTGGTCGCGTCGGCGCTGAAGGCCGACTCGACTTCCTCCTCCAGCCCTCCGGCGAACACGTACACGCCGGCAGCCTTCATCTCGTCCAGGACCGCCATGGCGAGCGGTCCGCGTCCGCGGAACCACTCCTCGGTGTGGTCGCCGACCCACTGCTGGTTGAAGAAGATGAGGTACTCGGTCACGTCTGCTCCTCGTCTCGGCGCGGACCCGGTGCCCGCCTCAACCTGGTCAACGAACGGCGTCCGGCGAATCCGACATCGTCAGGCGGGGAACTTGACACCGGTGTTGCTGTGGCACCGATAGCCGTTCGGGTTCTTGGCCAGGTACTGCTGGTGGTGGTCCTCGGCGTAGTAGTACGTCGGAGCGGGCACGATCTCCGTGGTGATCGGACCGTACCCGCGCCGTACCAGCTCCGGCTCGTAGGCCTCCGCGAGCTTGCGGGCGGTCGCCTCCTGCGCGGCTGAGAAGGTGTAGATCGCCGAGCGGTACTGGGTGCCGAGGTCGTTGCCCTGCCGCATGCCCTGCGTCGGGTCGTGGAACTCGAAGAACGCCTTCACCAGGTCCGTGTAGGAGACGACGGTCGGGTCGTACACCACGCGGACCGCCTCGGTGTGCCCGGTGCGACCGGTGCACACCTCTTCGTACGACGGGTGCGGGGTGTGCCCGCCGGCGTACCCGACCGAGGTGGACCAGACCCCGGGGATCTGCCAGAAGATCTCCTCCGCACCCCAGAAGCAGCCCAGCCCGAACAGGGCCACCTCGAGACCTTCCGGGATCTCGTCGGTGACGACCGGGGCGTCGAGCACCCGGTGCTTCTCCGCGATCGAGAACCACGGTTCGGCGCGCCCGGGAAGCGCCTGGTCAGCGGTCGGCATCTCCTGCTTGCGGTGGAACAGCACCGTCATCTCCTCGCCGTCGAACCTCGTCGTACCGACATCGTGTCGAAAACGCGACCTATGCGTCGCGGTTGGCCTGCCAATATCGGTAACGGGCGGGCGGCGGGAAACCTTCCCGAGCGGGGAGACGAGCAGACTGGCCGGTAGGGTCGCGGCCATGACCGAACAGCTGCACAAACCCGGGTTCGAGACCCGCGCGATCCACGCCGGCTCCGAGCCGGACCCGGCCACCGGCGCGGTCACCCCGCCGATCTTCGCCACCAGCACCTACAAGCAGGACGGCGTCGGCGGACTGCGCGGCGGCTACGAGTACTCCCGCTCCGGGAACCCGACTCGCGCCGCCCTCGAGGAGTGCATCGCCGCGCTCGAGGACGGCGACCGGGGGTTCGCGTTCGCCAGCGGGCTGGCCGCGGAGGACACCCTGCTGCGCAGCGTCTGCCGCCCCGGTGACCACGTGGTCATCCCGAACGACGCGTACGGCGGGACCTACCGGCTGTTCGCGAAGGTGGCCCAGCCGTGGGGCCTGGAGCACAGCCCGGCCCCCGTCGCGGACGTGGACGCCGTGCGCGCGGCGATCCGGCCCGGGCAGACCAAGGTGGTCTGGCTGGAGACCCCGACCAACCCGCTGCTGAACATCGGCGACATCGAGGCAATCGCCGCGGTGACCCACGAGGCCGGCGCGCTGCTGGTCGTCGACAACACCTTCGCCTCGCCGTACCTCCAGCAGCCACTCACCCTCGGTGCCGACGTGGTGGTGCACTCCACCACGAAGTACTGCGGCGGGCACTCCGACGTCGTCGGCGGCGCACTGGTGGTCCGCGACCACGAGCTCGCCGACAAGATCGCCTTCCACCAGAACTCGATCGGCGGGGTGGCCGGGCCGTTCGACTCGTGGCTGGTGCTGCGCGGGCTGAAGACCCTCGCGGTGCGCATGGAGCGGCACTGCGACAACGCCGAGGAGGTCGTGGCTTTCCTCAATGGACACAGCGCGGTCTCGCAGGTGATCTACCCCGGCCTGGAGGAGCACCCCGGGCACAAGGTGGCCGGCAAGCAGATGAAGCGCTTCGGCGGGATCGTGTCGTTCCGGGTCGCCGGCGGGGAGCAGCAGGCCCTCGACGTGTGCTCGAAGGTGGAGGTGTTCACCCTCGGGGAGTCCCTGGGCGGGGTGGAGTCGCTGATCGAGCACCCGGGCAAGATGACGCACGCCTCGGTGGCCGGCACCGATCTGGAGGTGCCCAGCGACCTGATCCGGCTCAGCGTCGGCATCGAGACCGCCGCGGACTTGGTCGAGGACCTGGCCCGCGCGCTGGGCTGAGCTGATCGGCCCGGCGTGACCCACCTGGTCAGCTGCGTCGACTTCGGCTCGACGTTCACCAAGGCGGCGCTGGTCGACGTCGACGAGGGCGCCCTGGTGGCGGCCACGGAGCACCGCACGACGATCGACACCGACGTGCTGGACGGCTGGGACGCCTGCCTCGGGGAGCTGGCCGCCCGGCATCCCGGTGCCAAGCACGCCGAGGTGCTGGCCTGCTCCTCCGCCGGCGGCGGGCTCAGCATCGCGGTGGTCGGCAACGAGGAGCTGGTCACCGCCGAGGCGGGCAGGCGGGTCGCGCTGTCCAGCGGCGGCAAGGTGGTGCACGTGGCCAGCGGTGGCCTGGACCGAACCGGCGTCACCGCGCTCAGGCAGGCGCGCCCGGACCTGGTGCTGCTGGTGGGCGGGACCGACGGCGGGAACGCCGAGGTGCTGCTCGGCTGCGCGACCGCTCTCGCGAAGGCCAGGTGGCGCGGTCCGGTGGTGGTGGCCGGCAACGTCGAGGCCCGCGACGACGTGGCTGCGCTGCTGGACGGCGCCGGCACGCCGTACGTCCTCGCCGACAACGTGGTGCCGCGGATCGGCGTGCTCGCGCCCGACTCGGCGCGCGCCGCGACCCGGGAGATGTTCCTGCGGCACGTGATCGGCGGCAAGCACCTGTCCAAGCGGGCCGACTTCACCGCGATGGTCCGCGGCGCCACCCCCGACGTGGTGCTGACCGCGGTCGAGCTGCTCGCCCACGGCCTCGACGAGGAGCGTCCCGGCGCGGGGGACGTCGCGGTGGTCGACGTCGGCGGCGCGACCACGGACGTGCACTCGGTCGTCGAGGTGGACCCCGAGGACGCCGGGCTCGCCCGGCAGGTGGTCGCCAGCGTGCCGGTGACCCGGACCGTGGAGGGCGACCTCGGCATGCGCTGGAGCGCGGTGTCGACGGTGGCCGAGGCCGACCGCGCCGGTCTGCTCGAGCCGCACGACCGGGCCCGGCTGGAGCACGCCGCCCAGCGCCGGCACGCGCACCCCGGGCTGCTGCCGGACGACGAGGCGGGGCGGGCGCTGGACCGGGAGATCGCCTCGCTGGCCATCGGCGTCGCCCTTCGCCGGCACGCCGGCCGCGCCCGGGTGGTGTTCGGGCCCGACGGCCGGCTGGTCGAACGCACCGGCACCGACCTGCGCGAGGTGGACCTGCTCGTCGGCTCCGGCGGGGTGCTGCGGTACGGCGGAGGAGCGGCCGCTGCCGCGCTCACCGAGCGGCTCGACGACTCGGGCGGATGGCAGCTGCCGCGAGACCCGCGCACGGTGATCGACATCGACTACGTCCTCGCCCCGGCCGGCCTGCTCGCCGGCGAGCACCCGGCGGCGGCCTACGCCCTGCTGCGGCGGCTGTTCCGGCCCTGAGGCTTCGGCCCTCACCGGTCCCCGGCACCACATACCCTTGCCCGCATGGACGTTCGGCGGCGGCTGTCGCGCAGCATGGCCCGGCTTCGCGACGCGCAGCAGCGCAGGTCCGAGGAGGAGTTCGCCCGGCGCGTGGCCCGGCACACCGAGCTCCGTGCCGAGCCGGTCCCCGTGGTTGCCGGACGGTCCAACTTCTCGCAGGCACGGGTGCCGCACGGCATGGACCTGACCGCTGCCTGGGCCTGGCGGTTACTGGTGATCGCGGCCGCCGGGGTGGCCATCGGCTACACCATCGGGAAGTTCTCGGTGATCGTGCTGCCCGTGGTGATCGCGGTGCTGGTGGCCGCGCTCGCCGTCCCCGCCGTGGACGGGATGCAGCGCGCCGGGTTGCCCCGCCGGCTAGCAGCGCTGCTGGTCGTGGTCGGCGGGCTGGTGTTCGTCGGGCTGCTGCTCACCTTCGTCGGCCAGCAGGTCGCGCAGGGCGCGAACGACCTGGCCCGGCAGGTCGTCGACGGCCTGGAACAGATCCGGCTGTGGCTGCGCGACGGGCCTCTGCACGCCAGCGACTCGCAGATCAACGGCTACATCACCCAGGTCCAGGACCTGATCACCTCCGGCAACCAGCACGTGGTCACCCGGATCACCGAGGTGGGCACGGCGCTCGGGCACCTCGTCGCCGGCTTCTTCATCGTGCTGTTCGCGACGTACTTCTTCCTCGCCGACGGCGCCGGCATCTGGGGCTGGCTGGTGCGGATCTTCCCGCGTGCGGCCCGCAGCCGCGCCGACTCCTCCGGCCGGGTCGCCTGGGTCTCGCTCACCGCGTTCGTGCGGGCGACCGTGCTGGTCGCGCTGACAGACGCGATCGGCGTCACCCTGGTGGCGCTGATCCTCAAGGTGCCGTTCGCGGTGGCCATCGGGGTGCTGGTGTTCCTCGGCGCCTTCATCCCGCTGATCGGCGCCACGCTGTCGGGGTCGGTGGCCGTGCTGGTGGCCCTGGTCGCACATGGGCCGCTGGTCGCGCTGCTGATGCTGGCCGGGGTGGTCCTGGTCCAGCAGATCGAGGCGCACGTGCTCCAGCCGTTCCTGATGGGCCGGTTCGTGCGGGTGCACCCGCTCGGGGTGATCCTCGCGCTCGGCTGCGG
>DASSKA010000008.1:0-29274 GCA_035690905.1 Nocardioidaceae bacterium
GCCGTCGCGCTGGTGCTCGGCGGGGCGGTCGCAGTGGCATCCCTGGCCGTGCATCGTGACCTGCTCGGCGGGTTCCCCGCGGGCCTGGTGCTGGTGGCGGCGACCAGCGTCTACGTGGCCTGGGTGCTGCGCCGGTTCACCGCGACCGGCCGGCCTGCCGCGTCGTACTGCCTGGGCTGGCTGCTCGTCCTCACCTACGTCCTGGTCGGCCGGCCGGAGGGCGACTTCGTGATCGCGGCCGACCTCGAGGGCTACGCGCTGATCGGGGTGGGGCTGGTCCTCGTCGCGCTGCTGGTCTCCTCCCTCGTCGGCCGGGGCGCCGCCCGGGGGCAGACGTAACCACCGCCCGGACGGCTCGTTGGGCGGTGCATGAGGTCCACGCTTGCCGCCCTCGCCGCGGTGCTGCTCGCCGTGCTCGTCGGCGCGCCGGCCGCGGCCGCGGGCCCGTCGTACGGCTATCCGACCTTGGGCGTCCCGCCCGCCGGCGCCAACGACTGGTCCTGCCGGCCGACCGCGCGACGACCGGACCCGGCGGTGATCGTGCACGGCACCTTCGGGGACCAGAAGTCCCTGCTGGACAACCTCTCGCTGGCCCTGAAGCGGGACGGCTACTGCGTGTACGCGCTCGACTACGGCAACCGCGGCACCGGCCGCATCCAGCGGTCCGCCCACCAGCTGCGCCGGTTCGTGAACCGGGTGCTCGCCGCGACCGGGGCGACCAGGGTGGAGATGGTCGGGCACTCCCAGGGCGGGATGATGCCGCGCTACTACATCAAGTACCTCGGTGGTCGCAGGCACGTGGAGGACCTGGTCGGGCTGGCCCCGTCCAACCACGGAACGCACGTCAACGACGCGTTCGGCGCCGGACCGATGTGCCGGGCCTGCGACCAGCAGCGAGCCGGGTCGGCGTTCCTGGAGGACCTGAACCACCCCGACGAGACACCCGGCCCGGTCGACTACACCCAGGTGGAGACCGAGTACGACGAGGTGGTGGTGCCCTACACCTCCGCGTTCCTCGAGCCGGGTCCGCACAGCGTGAACATCGGCCTGCAGGACCGCTGCCCGGCCGACCACGTCGACCACCTGTTCATCCCGATGGACCGGCAGGCGATCGCCTGGGTGCTCGACGCCTTCGACCGGCCGGGACCGGCCGACCCGTCCGCGCCGGTCGGCTGCCTCGGCTGAGGTCAGTCGCCGGGGACGAGGTACCGGTAGGAGTGGTGCGGCGTGAACCCGAGCCGCTCGTAGAGGGCCAGCGCCGGCTCGTTGTCCCCTCGCACCTGCAGGTACGCCGTGCTCACGCCGCGTTCGGCCGCCCAGCCCAGCAACCGGCCGAGCACGACGAGCGCCAGGCCCTCGCGGCGGTGCGCGGGATCCACCCACACGTCGGTGATCCCGGCCCAGTCATCATCGCGCCCGCAGCCGATCCGGCCCTTGGCGATCACGCGGACACCGTCCCGGACGGAGACGAAGCCGACCTGGTCCGGCCCCTCCAGCACCCCGGTCGCGGCGTGGGGGCGCGCCGCAGCCCGCGCGTCGTCGGCGAGCCAGGCCGGGTCCGCCGTCGTGCTCACCTCCACGGGTACGTCGGCCCGTGCCGACCGGCGTACGGCGCGGGACGCGGCCGCCACCGACGCCAGCGAGAACACGGTGTCCGCCTCGCCGGGACGGGCCGGCACCCAGCCCGCGTCCACGAACGCCCGGTCCAGCTCCGAGCCGCTCACCACCTGCACCCAGGGCGGCAGGGACCGGTCGGCGTAGAACGCCCGCACCGCTCGCAGCGCGTCGGCGAACGGACACCCCGGGTCGCCGACGGCGAGCACCGAGTTCGCCCGCGAGCTGAACCCGTCGGACGCGCGCAGCAGCCACTCGCCGAGCGGCTCCGAGACCAGCGGCGGCCAGGAGCCGACCGCGTGCCGTTCCGCCTCCTCCGCGCTCACCCGCATTCGCACCGACGGCCGCGGCGGCACCGGCTTGCCGGTGACGATGTCAGCGAGCGCGATGGTGATCAGCTCCCCGGACTCGGCGCGCACCGTGGTGGCCGCGTCCGACCAGGACTCCATGACACCGAGCAGGTCGGTCATGGCCGGCCCACCCGACGGTCCGCGCTCGCCGTGGAGCAGGCGGCGCACCACGACGCGCTGGCCGACGCAGTGTGGGCCGAGACCATGACGGGTACTCACCTGGACGTACTTTCGCTGGATTGGACAGGGGCCGGGAGCGTTTGGCCCGTCCGTGATACTAGGGTGTTGAGGCACAGACCAACGAGGAGGACGCAAGGTGACGTACGTCATCGCCCAGCCGTGTGTGGACATCAAGGACCGCGCCTGCGTGGACGAGTGCCCGGTGGACTGCATCTACGAGGGCAAGCGGATGCTCTACATCCACCCCGACGAGTGCGTGGACTGCGGCGCGTGCGAGCCGGTCTGCCCGGTGGAGGCGATCTTCTACGAGGACGACACCCCGGAGCAGTGGAAGGACTACTACAACGCCAACGTGGACTTCTTCACCGACCTCGGATCCCCCGGCGGCGCCGCGAAGCTGGGTGTGATCGACAAGGACCACTCGCTCATCGAAGCGCTGCCGTACCCCCAGAACGGTGCCGAGGCCTGACCCGCCCGCTCACGGCATGAGCGCGCCGCCCGCCCCGTGGTGGGCGGCGCGTCGCGTCTCCGCGCAGCTGCCCGCCTTCCCCTGGGACCAGCTCGCGTCCGCGGCCGCGCGGGCCAGGGCGTACGACGGGGGGATCGTGGACCTGTCGGTCGGCACCCCCGTCGACCCGACGCCACAGGTCGTCCAGCAGGCGCTGCGCGACGCCGCCGACTCGCCCGGGTACCCGACCACCGCGGGCCGGCAGGACACCCGGGAGGCCTGCGTGGGCTGGCTGTCCCGGAGGTTCGGGGTGACCGGCCTGAGCGCGGACGCGGTGCTGCCGGTGATCGGCTCCAAGGAGCTCATCGCCTCGCTCCCCGGGCACCTCGGCCTCGGCGACCGCGACCTCGTCGTCTACCCGGCGCTGGCCTACCCGACCTACGAGGTGGGCGCCCGGCTGGCCGGCGCACGGGCGGTGGCCACCGACGCGCTCACCTCGGTCGGGCCGGCCCGCGTCTCGCTGGTCTGGGTGAACTCGCCGTCGAACCCGACCGGCAAGGTGCTTCCCGTCGAGCACCTGCGCAAGGTGGTCTCGTGGTGCCGTGAGCGCGGCGCCCTGCTGGTCTCCGACGAGTGCTACCTGGAGATGACCTGGGAGGGGGACCGGCCGCTGAGCGTGCTGGACCCGGAGGTGTGCGACGGCGACCACACCGGCATCCTCGCGGTGCACTCGCTGTCCAAGCGCTCGAACCTGGCCGGCTACCGCTGTGCGTTCGTCGCGGGCGATCCCGCCGTGGTCGGGGAGCTGCTCGCGGTGCGCAAGAACCTCGGCCTGCAGATGCCCGGTCCGCAACAGGTCGCGATGTGCGCCGCGCTCGAGGACGACCGGCATGTCGACGAGCAGCACGCCCGCTATGCGGCCCGTCGTACCACTCTCAAGCAGGCGCTGGAGGCCGCTGGCTTCCGCATCGACCACTCGCAGGGTTCGCTGTACCTCTGGGCGACCCGCGGCGAGCCCTGTTGGGACTCGGTGGCCGGGCTGGCCGACCGCGGCATCCTGGTGGCGCCCGGCGAGTTCTACGGCCCGGCTGGCGCCGAGCACGTCCGGGTGGCGTTCACCGCGACCGATGAACGGGTCGACGAGGCCGCGCGGCGGCTGACAGCCGGCTGAGTCAGTCCCAGGCCGGCCGTGGGCCGGGCATCGGCCCGACCCCGGCCTCGATGGGAGCCCGGCCCGGTGCGGCGCTCAGCACGCGCACCGCGGCCACACTCTCCATGCGCACCACCGCGTGCTCGAGGTCCTCGCAGTGGAGCACGACCCCGAAGCCGTCCACCGCGAGCACCCGACCGGAGAGCCACTCGCCGTCCACGAGCACCCGCACCGGGATGTCGTTGTCGCGGGCGCGGTTCAGCGCTGTCCCGATCGTGTAGATCATCGAGTCGCTGCTCATCCGTACGCCCCTGGCCCCTCGGGATGATGCTGGAAACCCCCCGGTCCCCAATCTGTCGGTTCAGCATGGAGCGCAACGGTTGCGCAGTCAATGACCATTGCCCGCCGTGTCGCGCGTCCGGGGGGTCGTGTCGTGGAAGTTTTACTTCGCCAGCGCGTGCGCTCCGGAGGATCGTCCATACCTGGTGCAGAAGATCCTCCCATGGTTACCGGCTCCGGGGTTGTCCACAGTCGAGCCTGCGGCCCTGGCAGACGCTGCGCTCTCAGCCCAGTCTTCTGGGATGGATTCGGCATGCCTGCGCGCGCTGTTGTCTCAGCAGCACGGCGTCGTCTCTCGGCGGCAGCTGCTCCACGCCGGTCTGACCGACAACGACATCGCTCGCCTGCTTCGCCGCAAGGAGCTCGCGAGGGTGCACAGCGGTGTGTACGTGAACCACACGGGCCGGCTCTCATGGCTCCAACGAGCGTGGGCGGCGCTCCTGTTCTATTGGCCTGCCGCGCTGTCCGACGACTCGGCGTTAGTGGTCTCCGGGGTGCGTGGCGTCGACCCGGCGGGGCCCATCCACGTCGCGGTCGACGAAGAGCGTCGGGTGACCCGGAAAGAGGGTGTCCGCGTCAGGCGGGTCACCCGTCTGGCGTCCCTGGTGCAGCCGAACCGGACCCCGCCACGGATGCTGCTCGAGCATGCCCTGCTCGGCTCGGCATCGCGTGCTATGGATGATGCGCACGCCATCGCGGTGCTTGCGGACGCCTGCCAGCAGCGCCGCACCACACCTGCACGGCTCCTGCACGCGCTCGGAGCGCATCCGAACCTACCGCGCCGAGCCTTCTTGAGGGAGGTGCTCGCGGACGTTGCCAGCGGTGCCTACTCGCTGCTCGAGCACCGCTACCTCACCCGCGTCGAACGACCGCACGGTCTGCCCACGGCGAAGAGGCAACGAAGGGTACGCCCGGGAAGGGCGAGCGCCTACCGGGACGTGGAGTACCTGCCCCTGTCCGCGGTCGTGGAGCTCGACGGCCGGCTGGGACACGAAGAGACCCTCGACCGCTGGGACGATCTCGACCGAGACATCGAGAGCGTCCTGGAGGGTGACACCACCATGCGGCTTGGCTGGCGTCAGGTGCTCGACAGCTGCCGCGCCGCGCTCGTCGTGGCCAGGCTGCTCAAGGCGCTGGGATGGAGCGAGGACCCGAAGCCGTGCGGACCGGGTTGCCTCATCGAGAGCGCCCCGGGACCGAGCTCCGGAGGATCGTCCGCACCTGGTGCAGAAGATCCTCCGGCGCCTCCCGCGGACCAACTAGCCCGCCAGCTGGACCCGTACTCTGCCTGACCCGGCGTCCGACTCGCGGCGCCAGCCGCGCTGCGAGGCGTCGCCCGCCTTCCACACCCGGTGGTCGTAGGCGACCTCGATGACGCCGAGCCGGTCGGCCTGGGCAACCAGGTAGTGCGCGATCGCCCAGCCGTGGACGTGTCCGCCGACCCGCACGTCGACCTCCCGGTCGTGCACGCGCACCGGGATCGCGCCGAACGCGTGCCGAAGGTCCCGGCGCACCTCCCGGGCACGGGAGCCCGACCGGGGCGCCGCGGCTGCGGTCGCGTTACGCACCACGCAGCTGAACTCGGCCGGGCTGTAGCCGGTGAGTGCCGAGGCGAGCGCCCGGGCGTCCTCGGCGTGGGCGCTGTACGCGTCGGGGTACCCCGAGCGCTGCACCTGCTGGGCCGCCTCGGTGATCCGCATCGTCTGGTAGCCGTGCACCTTGACCAGCTCGTCGTAGAACCGGTTGGCCGAGTAGTAGGGGTTCTCGATCTGACGGGCCGTGCCCCAGCCCTGCGACGGCCGCTGCTGGAACAGGCCCAGCGAGTCCCGGTCTCCGTGGTCGAGGTTGACCAGCTTGCTCTCCTGGTAGGCGGTCGCGAGCGCGATCGAGACCGCCCGGGCCGGCAGCCCGCGCCGTACTCCGATCGCGGCGATCACCGACGCGTTCTCGGCCTGCTCGGTGCTCAGCCCCACGACCCTGCCGGCGACGTGGGCGCTGCAGCCCTCCGGGTTGGGCAGCGGACCCACCCCGCGGTTGATCGCGATACCGACGCCGGCGACCACTGCGATCACCGCCAGGAGCGTGATCAGCGCGCGCCGGACGCGGCCGGACTCATTCGTTGGCATGGAGATCGGCGTTGAGCGTGATGCCCTCGCCCCTCCACGGCACCGCCTCGAGTGCTCCCGAGACCGAGTTCCGACGGAACAGGACGTTGCTGGCGCCGGACAGCTCCGACGCCTTGATCAGCTTCGGCTTGCTGTCCATGTCCAGGACGGTGACCTTGGTGCCCGCAGTCACGTAGCAGCCGGCCTCGACCACGCAGTCGTCGCCGAGCGAGATGCCGATGCCGGCGTTGGCGCCGACCAGGCACCTTCGGCCCACGGAGATCACCTGCTTGCCGCCACCGGACAGGGTGCCCATGATCGAGGCGCCGCCGCCCACGTCCGAGCCGTCGGCGACGACCACCCCGGAGCTGACCCGGCCCTCGACCATGGAGGCGCCGAGCGTGCCCGAGTTGAAGTTGACGAAGCCCTCGTGCATCACCGTGGTGCCCTCGGCCAGGTGTGCGCCGAGCCGGACCCGGTCCGCGTCCGCGATCCGGACCCCGGCGGGGATCACGTAGTCGGTCATCCGCGGGAACTTGTCGACGCCGAACACGCTGACCGCGCGCCCCGCCGCCCGCAGTCGTAGGCGGGTGTGCTCGAAGCCGTCCACCGCGCACGGTCCGGCGCTGGTCCACACCACGTTGGTGAGCCTGCCGAAGATGCCGTCCAGGTTGATGCTGCGCGGCCGCACCAGGCGGCTGCTGAGCAGGTGCAGTCGCAGCCAGGCGTCGTGGGTGTCCTCCGGTGGGGCCTGCAGGTCCTCGACGACGGTGCGCACCACCGCGAGCCGCACCCCGCGGACCTCGTCGGTCCCCTCCAGCGCGGCCAGCGCCTCCGGCGCCACGGCGGACTCCTCGCCGGGCTCGCCGAGCACCGGGTTCGGGTACCAGGTGTCCAGCACGCGGTCGCCGGCCGGGGCCTCGCCCTCGGTGCCGGCGAACGTGGCCAGTCCGAAGCCCCAGGCCGGGCCGGACACCGGCTCGAGCTCGGCAAGATCGCTGCGCTGGTCGCTGTCGGTCACGTGTGCAAAGGTATCCAAGCCCGGCAACCCGGCGGACGCAGACCAGCCCGGAGGTGACGATGGCCACCACAGCAGGGTGGAAAAGAGCTCTGCATGGACACCACGGGGCGGTGAGGGGCTGGGCCGGTTCTGGGGGTGGTTTCATGGGCGCATGGCCCTGGACCTGACCGCGGACGCCGCCGCGCTCACCGAGACGCTGGTCGACATCGAGTCGGTCAGCGGCAACGAGCAGCCGCTCGCCGACGCGGTCGAGCAGGCGTTGCGCAGCCACCCGCACCTGAAGGTGGACCGGGTCGCGAACAACGTGGTGGCCCGCACCGAGCTGGGCCGGCCGGAGCGGGTGGTGGTCGCCGGCCACCTGGACACCGTGCCGGTCAACGCCAACCTGCCTTCCCGCCGCGACGAGGTGAACATCCACGGCCTCGGCAGCGCGGACATGAAGAGCGGCTGCGCCGTCGCCCTGCGGCTGGCCGCCACCGTGCCCGAGCCGAACCGGGACGTGACGTACGTGTTCTACGCGTGTGAGGAGGTCGAGGCCGAGCGCAACGGCCTGCGCCACCTCGCCGTCGAGCGGCCGGAGCTGCTGCGGGCCGACTTCGCGATCCTGATGGAGCCCTCCAACGCAGTGGTCGAGGCCGGCTGCCAGGGCACCCTTCGGGTGGACGTCACAGCGCGCGGCGAGCGGGCGCACTCGGCGCGCTGGTGGATGGGCAGCAACGCGATCCACGCCGCCGGCGAGGTGCTGGCCCGGCTCGCCGCCTACCAGCCGCGCCGCCCGCTCATCGACGGGCTGGAGTACCGCGAGGGCCTCAACGCGGTGTTCATCGACGGCGGAGTCGCCGGGAACGTCCTGCCGGACCTGTGCCGGGTCTCGGTCAACTACCGGTTCGCCCCCGACCGCAGCGAGGAGGAGGCGGTGGCGCACGTCCGGGAGGTGTTCGCCGGCTTCGAGGTCGAGGTGAGTGACTCCGCACCCGGCGCGCTGCCGGGGCTGTCCGTCCCCGCCGCCGCAGCGTTCGTCGACGCGGTGGGCGGTAGGGCGAACCCGAAGTTCGGCTGGACCGACGTGTCCCGGTTCAGCGCGCTCGGGGTGCCTGCGGTCAACTACGGGCCCGGGGACCCGCTGTTCGCGCACAAGCAGGACGAGTTCGTGCCGATCGAGCAGATCCGCTGCGTGGAGCGGCGGCTGCGTGCCTGGCTGGGGGCAGCGGGATGATCTGGCTGTTCGCGATCCTGGCCGTGCTGGTGATGGGGGTGATCGCGGTGGTCGCCGCCGGCCGCGGCGGGTCGATGGCCGAGACGTTCGACGACCGCCCGGACGCCCGGGTGCGCGCGGACGGTCCGCTGACCGCCACCGACCTGCGCCGCGTCCGGTTCAGCACCGCGTTCCGCGGCTACCGGATGTCGGAGGTGGACACCTTGCTGGACCGGCTCGCGGCGGAGCTGGACCGGAGTGCCCTGCCGGGCCAGGAGCCACCGGAGCAGGAGCGCTGATGCGGGCTTCGCTGCGCGCGGAGGCGCCGGTCGCGGCGCCTGCCGACCGGGTCTGGGCCTACCTCACCGACTGGACGCGGCAGGGGGAGTGGATCCCGCTCACCCGGGTCGAGGAGCTCGCCGACGGCCACCAGGTCGGTGGTCGCGTCCGGGCCTGGACGGGACTCGGCCCGGTCGGGTTCTGGGACGCGATGACCATCACGGCCTGGGAGCAGGAGCCGGACGGCTCGGCGCGGTGCGAGGTGCTGCACACCGGCCGCGTGCTCCGCGGGGAGGGCGAGTTCGCGGTGCGCTCGCTCGGCGCGGGCTCCTGCACGTTCACCTGGTGGGAGCGGTTGGAGCTGCCGGGCGGACGGCTTGCCGGGGTGGCCTGGCGGCTGGTCGGCCCGCTGGCGCAGCGGGCGGTCGACAACGCGCTGCGCACCATGGCGCGCCGCGTCGAGGAGCCGGCGTGACCGCGGTGGCGGACGGTCTGGTCCGCTGCGCCTGGGCCGGCCAGTCCGCCGACTACGCCGCCTACCACGACCAGGAGTGGGGTCGTGAGCTGCGCGGGGACACCGCGTTGTTCGAGCGGCTCTCGCTGGAGGCGTTCCAGTCCGGGCTGTCGTGGATCACGATCCTGCGCAAGCGTCCGGCCTTCCGGGCGGCGTTCGCCGGGTTCGACCCGGCCGCGGTGGCCGCCTTCGACACCGAGGACGTGCACCGTCTGCTCGGCGACCCGGGCATCGTGCGCAACCGGGCCAAGATCGAGGCCACCGTCGCCAACGCGCGCGCCACCCTGGCGCTCGACGAGTCGTTGAGCGACCTGCTCTGGTCGTTCGCGCCGGATCGCGACCGGACCGCCCCGGGAGGGCCGGACGAGGTGCCGGCGACCACGCCGGAGTCCACCGCGATGGCCAAGGAGCTGAAGCGGCGCGGCTTCCGGTTCGTCGGCCCGACGACCGCCTACGCGCTGATGCAGGCCACCGGAATGGTCAACGACCACGTCGCCACCTGCTGGGTCCGGACCGCCGGCTGATCCACCGGTGGTTCGAACCGGGACTTCCCGGGCATACATCGGTCGTGACGACCACCCTGATCATCACCGTGGCGCTGACCGCGCTGGCCGCACTGGACGTGGCCCTGACCCGACTCCGGCTGGGCGGCTCCAGCGGGATGGCCGGCCGGCTGTCCATCCCCACCGGCCTGCTCAACGTGCACACCGTCGCCGGCTGCGCGGCTCTGGTCGTCTGGGCGGTGTTCCTGGCAACAGGGCCGGCGGTGCTCGGCCTGGTCGGCCTGGTGCTGTGGTGGGTGACGGCGGTCGCCGGCCTGCTCATCTTGGCCCGATGGCTGCCCGCCCGCGGCCGGCACTCTTCCGGACCGGTCAAGGACAGCTGGCTGGACGGCGGCCCGGGTCTGTCGCTGCTGGCCCACCTGGGGCTCGTCGGCGGCGCGGTGGTGTTCACCACCTACTGGTGGGCGGGCTGGATCTGACGGTCAGTACCGTCGCTTCACCCAGTGCGCGGGGCCCATCACGATCCTGGGACGCGCCCGCGGAGCCAGCCAGCGGACCAACCAGCGGATGTCGGCGATCGGCCCGGCCACGCAGCCGGCGGTGTACCTCGGCCGCTGCACGTGCAGGAAGATGCCCCCGCCGCGTGCGGTGTCGGCGGGGTGCCGCGCGACGTACTGGTGCCGGCTGCGGGACCAGTGCACCCCGCCGGGCAGGTTGAACCCGATCACCACCGCGTAGGCGTACTGCCTCGGGTAGTGGCTCAGCCGCTCCCGGAAGTCGGGCCGCCAGTGCGAGGTGCGGGCCTGGAACGGCTGGTAGATGTTGTACGTCGCCGGGTCGCGCGGCTCGTAGGGCCACACGTCGTTGTCGTCGACGTGCACGTACCGCAGCGCGGTCCCGGGGTCGGCGCGGTTCCCGAACGCGTAGCGCAGCCGGAAGCTCCCGGCGGGCGTGGTCCCGGAGTCCTGCAGGCGGCGGGTGCCGGGTGCCCAGCCGCTCCAGCCGAGCCGCACCGTGACCGGACCGTGCACCAGCCGCCACTGGCCGGTTCCGCGCCGCCAGGCCCGCAGGGTGCCCTGGGTGCTGGCCCAGTCCGGACTGGTCACGGTGAGCAGCTGGTGCACCCGCGAGCCGAGGGAAAGGTACGACGGCAGCCGCCGGCCGGCGGCGGCCGCCCGGGGAGGCCCGCCCGGCAAGCCGGCCAGCAGGCTCAGCAGGGCCGCGAGAGCGATCAGGACGCCGAGTCGTCCTCGCACGAGCTACCTTCCTTCGAACGTGGGCTTCTCCTTGGCCACGAACGAGGCCACCGCGCGCTGGTGGTCGCGGGTGGACCCGGTGGCGGTCATCATCTGTGCCTCGAAGGCCAGCGAGCTCTCCAGGTCGTGCCCGGCGGAGTGGTTCAGCGCCCGTCGTACCGCCCCGAACGCGCGGGTCGGCCCGGCCGCCAGCCGAGCCGCGATGCCGGCCGCCTCCGTTGCGAGCTCGTCGGCAGCCACCACCTTGGTGGCAAGCCCCAGCTCGAGGGACTCGGCCGCCGACACGGTGCGCGGGAAGTACAGCAGCTCGATCGCCTTGGCGTGCCCGACCAGCCGGGGCAGCGTCCAGGAGGACCCGGTGTCGCAGGACAGCCCGATGCCGGTGAACGCCAGGTTGAAACCGGCGGTGTCGGCCAGGAGCCGCAGGTCGCAGGCGAACGCCAGGCTCGCGCCCGCGCCGGCGGCCACCCCGTTGACGGCGGCGACCACCGGCTTGTCCATGGTCGCCAGCGCGGTGACCAGCGGGTTGTAGTGCTCGGGCACGGTGCGGAACAAGGCGTCCGCGCCCTCCTCGAGCAGCCCGACGTGCTCCTTGAGGTCCTGGCCCACGCAGAACGCCCGGCCGGTGCCGGTGAGCACCACGCAGCGCACCGCGTCGTCGCCGGCGGCCGACCCGACCGCGTCCCGCAGGGCCACCTTGGTCGCCACGTTCAGGCTGTTCATCTGTTCCGGGCGGTCCAGGGTGATCGTCGCGACCCCGTCGGCCACGTCGTAGCGCACCGGTCCTGCGGTCATCTGTTGAGCTCCTTCTTCTCGACGTGATCCGAGGTAGCCCCCGTGCGTTCGGTGGACGGTGGGCACAGACAGCCGTCGACGAACCGGGACGCGGCGGGCAGCAGCCGCGCCGCCTCCGTCGCGAAGAACTCCGCGGCCGCGTTCCCGGGCCACGCGGCGGGCAGCAGCTCCGCGGGCAGGCCGGGGTCGGTGAACAGGAACTTCCGCCACTCGTGCACGAGCAGCGAACGGACCGCGAACGCCGCCTCGTCCGACCCGTCGCAGGCCGGCGGGTCTGCGACCAGGGCGGCGGCGTCCCGCAGCCAGGCGGTGTACGCCGCGCCCAGCGCTTCGAGGTTCCAGGCCCGGGCCGCCTGGCCGCGAGGGTCGTCGTCGCGGGCGGCGAACCGGGCCAGCGCGGCGCCTTCGGCGGCGACCAGCGGCTCCACCTCGGGGGAGGCGAACGGGCTGATCCAGGTGCTGTCCGACAACGGGGCGTAGCCGAGGAACGCCAGCCCCGAGCGCAGCCGCTCCCGCGCAGCACGGTGCGTCAGGGGACCGACCACCAGCAGGTCCCAGCTGCCCTCCCAGGTCGAGGATCGGGTCCGGTAGATGCGCGCGGCGGCGTCGTCGAGCCGCTTCGTGGCCCGGTCGGTCAGCCGGTAGCCGGGTCCGCCGTCGACCCGCACCGGCTCGAGCCAGCCCTGCCGGACCATCCGGGAGATCGCGGTGCGCACCGCCGGCGCGGCGATCCCGAGCGGGGCCAGGATCCGCACCAGCGCGGCGACCGGCGCCCGGCCGCCGCGGGCACGCAGGTGGTCGCCGTAGAGGTCGAACAGCGCAGACCGTGCGTGCATACCCGGGAGTCTGCCGCACCTGCCGCCCGAGGTTGTGGCCAGGTTGCGCGGAATGTGCGCGATAATGGTCCGGCAACCGGACGCGCCGGACACGGCGCACCGTCAGTGACAAGGAAGAGGTGTGCGCATGGCGGCGATGAAGCCGCGGACGGGCGACGGTCCGCTCGAGGTCACCAAGGAGGGGCGCGGCATCGTCATGCGAGTCCCGCTCGAGGGCGGAGGCCGACTGGTCGTGGAGCTCAACGCCGAGGAAGCGGGCGCGCTCGGCGCCGCCCTCGACGAGGTGGTCGGCTGACCCGGGACGCGGACGGATAGGGTCGGCCCAGCGCCCGACCTCGTCCCGATCCGCGAAGGAGCGTCCCTGTGGCCCTGCCCCGCCAGTCCCGCGCGCCACGTGTCACCCTCTGCGAGGACCCGCCGAGCGCGGTCCCCGGCGCCGAGGTAGTGGCCGTTCCGGTGCTCGGCGGATCGGACGGGCCAGCACTCGGGCCGGGCGCCGCGGAGCTGCTCGACCAGGTCGAGCTCGACGCGTTCGCGCTGCTCGAGCAGGCCTCGGCGACCGGCAAGGCCGGCGAGGTGGTGCACTTCCCGGTGCTTGACGGGTCCGGCCCGCGGGACCTGGTCCTGCTCGTCGGGGTCGGCGACGGCACGCCGGCCGACCTGCGACGGGCGGGTGCCGCGCTGGCCCGCCGTACCAAGGGCAAGGCCACCGTGGCCACCTCCCTGGCGGCGCTCGCCGACGACGCCGGCCTGCGCGCGCTGGTCGAAGGTGTGGTGCTCGGCTCCTTCACGTTCCACCGCCGCTCCACCGGGGCCGAGCGGCAGCCGGTGGAGCACGTGGTGCTCGCCGGGCTGGGCGATCCCGGGAGCCGGCAGGAGGTGCTGTGCCGCGCCCTGGCGGTCGCGGAGGCCGGCTGGCGGTCCCGCACGCTGGCGCTGGTGCCCTCCAACGAGAAGAACCCGCCCTGGCTGGCCGAGCAGGCCCGTGCGGTCGCCGACGCCACGGGCCTGAAGATCAAGGTGTGGGACGAGCAGGCGCTCGCCCGCGACGGCTTCGGCGGCATCCTGGGCGTCGGCCAGGGCTCGGCGACGCCACCCCGGCTGGTCCGGCTGGACTACACCCCCGTGAAGGCCCGACGCGACACCCCGCACGTGGTGCTGGTCGGCAAGGGCATCACCTTCGACACCGGCGGGCTGTCGATCAAGCCGCGCGACGCGATGATGAACATGAAGCGGGACATGACCGGGGCCGGGGTGGTGCTGTCGGTGCTCGGTGCGCTGGCCGACGTCGACTGCCCGGTGAAGGTGACCGGTCTGCTCGCCTGCGCGGAGAACGCGGTCGGCGCGAGCTCGATCCGGCCCGGCGACGTGCTGCGCCACTACGGCGGGCGCACCAGCGAGGTGAACAACACCGACGCTGAGGGCCGGCTGGTGCTCGGGGACGCGCTGTCCTACGCGGTCGCGGAGATCGGGCCCGACGCCCTGGTCGACGTGGCCACCCTGACCGGGGCGGTCAAGATCAGCCTCGGGCTGCGCACCGGCGGGCTGTTCGCCAACGACGATGCGCTGGCCGCGCTGATCCGCGACGCCGGGACCGCGGCCGGCGAGCCGCTCTGGCGGCTGCCCCTCGTCGAGGACTACGAGGACCGGCTGGAGTCGACGGTCGCCGACGCCGACAACGCCCCCGGCGGGCCGGGGGCGATCACCGCGGCGCTGTTCCTGCAGCACTTCACCGGCGGCCTGCCCTGGGTGCACCTGGACGTCGCCTCCGTCGGCGACTCGCCGGTGGACGCCCACGAGTACACCAAGGGCGCCACCGGGTTCGGCGCCCGGGCCCTGCTGCACTGGCTGGAGCTGCGCGAGCCGCTGGCCGGTGTGCGGGCGGCGCGCTAGGACGCCTGGGTCAGGCGGGGCTCCACAGCTTCTTGGCCACCAGCAGCCCGTCGCCGACCGGCAGCAGCACCGGGAGCAGCGACTCGTGCTCACGCACCGTCTTGCCCAGCTCCCGGATGGCCACGGTCTCCGCGTCCCGCTGGGCCGGGTCGGCCACCCGGTCGTGCCACAGCGCGTTGTCGAAGGCGACGATGCCACCGGGCTTGAGCAGCCGCAGCGCCTCGGCCAGGTAGTCGGGGTACTCCAGCTTGTCCCCGTCGCAGAACACCAGGTCGTAGTGCCCGTCGGTCAGCCGGGGCAGCACGTCCAGCGCGGCGCCGGGGATCAGCCGGACCCGCTGGGAGGGGAAGCCGGCCTCGGTGAACGTCTGCTTGGCCAGCCGCTGGTGCTCGGCCTCGGTGTCCACCGTGGTGAGGATCCCGTCGGGCCGCATGCCGCGCAGCATCCACAGCCCGGACACCCCGGTGCCGGTGCCGATCTCCACCACCGCGCGGGCCTCGGTGACCGCGGCGAGGAACCGCAGCGCGGCACCGCCGCCGGCGCCGATGGGCACCACGCCCACCTCGGTGGCCCGGGCCCGGGCCGCGGCCATCACGTCGTCCTCGGCGACGAACTCCTCTGCGTAGGCCCAGCTGGCGGGCTTGAGTCCGGTGGCGATGATGGCCTCCTCTGGTTCCTGACGGTCCGCCGGGTCTCGGGACCGGTCTGGCCCCGGACTCTACCGGGAACACCGGGCCCGGCCCGTCCGTTGTCACCACACCGGGCCCCCTCAGGTGGCTCTCAGGAGCGGCTTCTAGCGTGAAGGAGGCGGCGCACTCCACGCCGAGCATGGTGAGCGCAGCGACACGACCCGACGAGCGGGAGGGCGAGGAGCGGCCGATGAGCGAGTCGACCTGGCAGGCCCCGTCCTGGGAAGAGGTGGTCGCGCAGCACTCCGCGCGCGTCTACCGCCTGGCCTACCGGCTGACCGGCAACCCGCACGACGCCGAGGACCTGACGCAGGAGGTCTTCGTGCGGGTGTTCCGGTCGCTGTCCTCCTACACCCCGGGCACCTTCGAGGGCTGGCTGCACCGGATCACCACCAACCTGTTCCTGGACCAGGCGCGCCGGAAGTCCAAGATCCGCTTCGACTCCCTCGGCGAGGATGCCGAGACCCGGCTGCCCAGCCGGACCGCCGGGCCGGACGACGCGCTGTTCGACACGCTCTTCGACGACGACGTCGAGGCGGCCCTGGCCGAGCTGCCGCCCGACTTCCGGGCCGCGGTGGTGCTCTGCGACGTCGAGGGGCTCAGCTACGAGGAGATCGCGGACGTGCTCAACCTCAAGCTGGGCACGGTCCGCTCCAGGATCCACCGCGGCCGCACCATGCTGCGTCGCGCGCTGGCGCACCGCGCACCGACCTCGGGGCGGGTGAGGTACTCCGGCCCGGTGGCCTTCCGGTTGGGTGAGGGCACCGCGTGATGGGGTTCCTCGGCGGCCACCTCGGCTCCTCGGTCAGCGCGCTGGTCGACGGACAGCTCGACCCCGAGGTCGCCGACCGGGCCTGGGCCCACGTGCTGCGCTGTCCGGACTGCCGCCGGCTCGTCGAACGGGAGGGCTGGGTCAAGCGGCAGCTGGCAGGCATGGGCAGCAACGAGCCGTCCGCCCGGTTGCTGGACTCGCTGTACGAGCTGACCCCCTCCGCCCAGCCGTCCTGGGAGGGGCTGGAGGCCTGGGCGGCGGTCGACGCGATCGAGCACCGCGGCCGGGCCAGGCGGCGCGCCGGCATCGCCTTGGTGGGTGCCGGGTCGGTGTCCGCTGCGCTGTTCGGGGTCGCTGCCATCTCCGGTGCGCTGCCCGGCTTCGGCGGAGGTACGGCGGGGACGCCGGCCAGCTCGCTGACCCGGCCGGCCCAGCCGGTCGCTGACGGCAGCACGCCGACTCCAGCTGAGGTCGCGCCGGTCGCGGTGGTGCACGGCACGCTGCGCGGCTGGCGGTTCGACGGGGACTCGTCGGCCGGCACCGCGAGCCGGGTCGTGGACGCCTCTCCGCGGTAGTCGCGCACGCCCGGCGCTTGGCCGATGAGGCAAGATAGCCGGGTGAGCGAGCACGACGATCCCGATCGCCCGCCGTACCCTCCTGCTCACCGTCCCCCGCCTCCATCGGCCTACCCGCCTGTCGGCTACGGCTACCCGCCGCCGTGGTCGGCACGGCAGCAGAACCGGGTCCCCGGCTGGCTGTGGCCGGTCGTGGCGGCCACCGCGCTGCTGGTCGGCGCGGTCGGCGGGGTGCTCGCCGGGGTGGCCGTCTCCACGACCATGAGCTCCGGCTCGGCGCCGATCGTGCTCGGCACCGGGCACAGCGTCGCGGCTCCGCTCGATCCGAACAACCGCAGCGTCGCCGTGGTGGCCCAGAAGCTGCTGCCCAGCACCGTGCAGGTGCTGGCCAGGGGCGGTGCCGACGGCAACCAGCGCGGCGGCGCCACCGGGTCGGGCTTCGTGATCGACCGGGACGGGCACGTGATCACCAACAACCACGTGGTCGCCAACGCGCTCGGTGCGGGTCAGGTCCGGGTCGTCGACTACGCCGGGCACAGCCACGCCGCGCGCATCGTGGGGCGCAGCCCGGTCTACGACATCGCGGTGCTCGAGGTGGACGGCGGCAACCATCTGCGGCCCGCCTCGCTCGGCTCCTCACGGTCGATGCACGTGGGGGAGACCGTGGTGGCGATCGGGTCGCCGCTCGGGCTGAGCAGCACGGTCACCTCCGGCATCGTGAGCGCGCTGGACCGTCCGGTCACCACGAGCGAGGGCAGCCACTCGTCGTACATCAACGCGGTGCAGACCGACGCGGCGATCAACCCGGGCAACTCCGGCGGTCCGCTGGTCAACCTGCGCGGGGAGGTGATCGGGGTGAACTCCGCGATCGCCACCACCGGACCGACGTTCGGTGGCCAGGCCGGCAACATCGGAGTCGGCTTCGCGATCCCCATGGAGCAGGTCGAGCTCACCGCGGCGGAGATCCTGCGCACCGGGCATGCGAAGTACCCGGTCATCGGGGCGACCGTGCAGGTCAACGGCTCGGGCAACGGCGCGAAGGTGGTGGACGTGCCGCCCGGTTCTCCGGCGGACCAGGCCGGGCTGCGCAAGGGCGACGTCGTGGTCGCCGTCGACGGCACCTCCGTCGACGACGGGATCGGGCTGATCGTGGCGATCCGCGCTCACCAGCCCGGTGACGTGGTCACCCTGACCGTGCGCCGCGCCGACGGCCAGCACCAGGTCCGCATCCGGCTGGCCGCCAAGGTCGGCTAGGTCGCGTCGCTGTCGTACGGCGGACGCTCCCCCTCGGCGAGAGGACGGTGCGCACCGTTCTGGGCGCCGATGTGGGCCGAGCCGTTCGACCCCGGCTGCTCGCTGTCGCTCCAGGCCTCGACGATGTGCCTGCGGACCGCCTGGCGCGGGTCGAGATCGGTGAGCTCGAAGTTGGCGAACTCCGGCCCGAGCTCGTTGCGGATGTCGTCGCGCGCGGACTGGGTGAACTGGCGCAGCTGGCGGACCAGGCGGCCGGCCTGGCGGGCGAACTCGGGCAGCCGGTCGGGACCGAAGACCACGACGGCGACCACGATGATCACCGCCAGCTCAGGGAGGCCGATGCCGAACACGGCTCTATTATCCCCTGCCCGCTATCTGCTGGCCGGGGAGAGCCCGAGGTGCATCCCGGCCAGCCCCCGGCCACGGCCGCTCAGCGTCGCGGCCACCCGGCTCAGCTCGGTCGCGGCCGGCGTCTCGGGGTCGGCAGAGACGATCGGGGCGCCGGTGTCGCCGCCCTCGCGCAGCGACAGGTCGAGCGGGATCTCTCCGAGCACCGGCACGTCGTACCCGAACCGCTGCGACAGGGTCGCCGCCACCCGCTTGCCGCCGCCGGCGCCGAAGACCTCCAGCCGGTGGGAGGATCCACAGTGCGGACAGGGCAAGTAGCTCATGTTCTCCACGACGCCGACCACCCGCTGGTGCATCATCGAGGCCATCGTGCCGGCGCGCTCGGCCACCTCCGCCGCCGCCTCCTGGGGGGTGGTCACCACCACCACCTCGGCGTTGGGCAGGTGCTGGCCCAGGGAGATCGCGATGTCCCCGGTGCCCGGGGGCAGGTCCAGGAACAGCACGTCCAGGTCGCCCCAGTAGACGTCGGAGAGCATCTGCACCAGCGCCCGGTCCAGCATCGGTCCGCGCCAGGCGACCACCTGGTCCCGGCGCGGCTTGAGCATCCCGATGCTGATCACCGACAGGCTGCCGCGCTCGGCGCGCTCGTTCAGCGCCGACGCCGGCACCGGCATGATCATGTCCTCGACCTGGGTGGGTCGCGTGTCCCCGAGCCCGAGCATCGCGGGCACGGAGTGGCCGTAGATGTCGGCGTCCACGATGCCCACCTTGAGACCCTGCCCGGCCATCGCGACCGCGAGGTTCACGGTGACCGACGATTTGCCGACCCCGCCCTTGCCGCTGGCCACGGCGTAGACCTTGGTCAACGAGTCGGACCGGGCGAACGGGATCTCCCGCTGCGCCTGTCCGCCGCGCAGGCTGTGCTGCAGCCCGGCGCGCTGCTCGGCGGTCATCACGCCCATATCCAGGTTCACGGCGGTGACCCCGGCGACACGTCCCAGCGCCGCCCGCACGTCCCGGTCGATGGTGTTCTTGAGCGGACAGCCGGCGACGGTGAGCAGCACCTTGACCGAGACCGCGCCGTCCTCGGCGACGTCGACCGTGTCCACCATGCCGAGGTCGGTGATCGGGCGGCGGATCTCGGGGTCGTTCACGGTCGCGAGGGCGGCCTGGATCTGCTCGAGGGAGGGGCTGGTCATGGCCCCAACACTACGTCCAGACGCCGTTGCCGCCCGTGGGGGCTTGCTCACACGTGCTCGGAGACCAGCACCGCGCAGGTGTCCGGCTCGAGCGCCTCGAAGACGTGCGCGACGTCGCCGGGGTAGGCGACGTAGTCACCGGGCGCCAGCTCGACCGGCTCCCCGGCCACCCCGACCAGCGCCCGTCCGGAGCCGAGCACCACGTGCTCCACCACGCCGGGCATGTGCGGGTCGGACTCGCGGGCGGCGCCCGGCTGCACCGACACCAGGTACAGGTCGCGGCGCGCGTTCGGCGGACACGAGGCGAGCAGCGTGGCCACGTAGTCTGAGCGGTCGGAAGGGATGCTTGGCCCCTCGCCGGCGCGGATCACCTGCACCCTCGGGCGCGGCGGCTCGACGAGGCGGGAGAAGGGTACGTCGAGGGCGACGCTGAGCGCCCACAGCGTCTCCACGCTCGGGTTCCCGGAGCCGGACTCGAGCTGGGAGAGCGTGGACTTGGCGATCCCGGCCCGGCGGGCCAGCTCGGCGAGCGACAGCCCGGTGCGGCGGCGCTCTGCCTGCAGGGAGGTGGCGATCACGTCCAGCGGTGCGCCGGTGCTCTTCTCGGCCAAGCGTTCGCTCCAGCGGTCGATTCGTTCGTCTTGACGAACGACTGGCAAGGTGTTCAGTATAGACGGCGATGCGTTCGATCTGGCGAACCCTGCAGGTCCGGCTGGGCCGCGAGCTGACCCGCGACATCGCGCTGGTCTGCCTTGCCGACGGCGTCGTCGGGCTCTCCTTCGGGGCGATCTCGGTCGGCGCCGGGCTGCCGCTGTGGCTGCCCATGCTGATGTCGGTGGTGGTGTTCGCCGGGGCGTCGCAGTTCCTGTTCGTGGGGATCGTCGCCGCCGGCGGGAACCCGGTTGCCGCCGTGGCCGCCGGGCTGCTGGTGAACGCCCGGCACCTGCCGTTCGGGTTCGCGGTCGCCGACCTGCTCTCGGGCGGCCGCGGCCGGTGGCTCGCGGGCAGCCACGTGATGATCGACGAGTCGGTGGCCTTCGCGCTCGCCCAGCGCGGCACCGGCCGGTCCCGCGCGGCGTTCTGGGCGTGCGGCACCGCGCTGTTCGTGTGCTGGAACCTCGGCGTGCTGCTCGGGGCGTTCGGCGGGGCGGCGATCACCGACACGAACGCGTTCGGCCTCGACGCCGCCTTCCCCGCCGTGCTCCTGGCCCTGGTGCTGCCCTCGCTGCGGGACCCGGCCACGCGGCGCGCGGCGCTGGTCGGAGCGGTGGTCGCGCTCGCCACCTCGCCGTTCCTGGCGCCCGGCCTGCCCGTGCTGGTGGGCCTGGTCGGCCTGCTCGCAGCCCGGCCGCACCTGCGCAAGGGCGCCGCGTGAGCGGGCTCACGCTGGTGATCGCCACCATGGTGCTCGGCGTGGGCACCTACGGGTTCCGGGTCGCCGGCCCGCTGCTGAAGAGCCGGATGACCCTGTCGGCCGAGGTGGAGCGACTGATGGCCGTCGCCGCGGTCGTGCTGCTCACCGCGCTGGTGGCCACCGCCACCCTCGTGCAGGGGCACGGGTTCGCCGGCTTCGCCCGGCTGGTCGGGGTGGCGGTGGGTGGCGTGCTCGCCTGGCGCCGGGCCCCCTTCGTCGTGGTGGTGGTGGCCGCAGCGGCGACCACCGCGGCGCTCCGGCTGCTCGGCGTGCCGTAGACGGGTTAGCCGGCCTCGTCGTCCGGCTCCTCCTCGCGGCGCTCCTCGAGCTCGTTGAGGAGCGCGCGCAGCTCCGAGCGCACGTAGTCGCGGGTGGCGACCTCGCCGAGCGCCATCCGAAGCGAAGCCATCTCGCGGGCCAGGAACTCCATGTCAGCGTGCGCCCGGGTGTTGGCCTGCCGGTCCTGCTCGGCCACCACCCGGTCCCGGTCCTCCTGCCGGTTCTGGGCGAGCAGGATCAGTGGCGCGGCGTACGACGCCTGCAGGCTGAGCATCAGGGTCAGGAAGATGAACGCGTACGGGTCGAACCGCCAGCCCGTCGGAGCCAGCGTGTTCCAGCCCAGCCAGATGACCACGAACAGCGTCATGTACAGCAGGAACCGGGCGGTGCCCATGTAGCGCGCGAACCTCTCGGCGAACCGGCCGAACACCTCCGGGTCGTAGCTCGGCGGCCGGATCAGCCGGCGCCTCGCGTCCCGGGGCACGTCGAGCCGCGGGCCGCGATCCTGGCGGGTCTCGGGCCGGGCGTCCTGACGCAGCCGGGGCCTATCCACGGCGGCCTCCCGCGCCACGCGCCCCGAGCGTGCTGTTCTCGATGCGGGTCGGTGTCTCCCGCCAGTTCTCCGGCAGCAGGTGGTCGAGCAGGTCGTCGACGGCCACCGCACCGAGCAGCCGGTTGTCCTCGTCGACGACCGGTGCCGCGACCAGGTTGTAGGTGGCCAGGTGCCGGGCGACGTCCTCGAGGGTCGCGGTGGGTGGCAGCGACTCGAGGTCGGAGTCCAGCACGTGCCCGACCAGTGTCGAGGGCGGCTCCCGGAGCAGCCGCTGAATGTGCGCCACGCCGAGCAGCCGCCCCGTGGGCACGTCGAGGGGCGGGCGTACGACGTACACCAGCGCGGCCAGCGACGGGGTGAGCTCGGCGTTGCGCACATAGGCCAAGGCGTCCGCGACGGTGGCGTCCGGGGGCAGGATCACCGGCTCGGTGGTCATCATCCCGCCGGCGGTGCGCTCCTCGTAGGACATCAGCCGGCGGACGTCCTCGGCCTCGTCCGGCTCCATCATGGACAGCAGCCGTTCAGCGGTCTCGGCGGGCAGCTCGGCGATCAGGTCCGCCGCGTCGTCGGGAGACATCTCCTCCAGCACGTCGGCCGCGCGCTCGTTGTCGAGGTTGCCGAGGATCTCCACCTGGTCCTCCTCGGGGAGCTCCTCGAGCACGTCGGCGAGCCGCTCGTCGTCGAGCGCCGCTGCGATCTCGCTGCGCCGCTTGGCCGGCAGGTCGTGGATCACGCTGGCCAGGTCCGCGGGCCGCATCTCCTCCAGCGCGGCCAGCAGGTGAGTGGCGCCCTGCCGCTCCTCCGGCAGCACCAGCCCATCCACCTCGTTCCACTCCACGACGTGGGTCTGCCCGCGCCGGCCGAAGCGCTTGGAGGTCTCCTGCAGGGCGACCCGGCTGAGCAGCCAGTCCCGGTTGCTGGCCTGCTCCATCGCCACGTCGTACACCGTGCCCTTGACCCCGGTCTCGCGGACGGTCACCACGCGGTCGAGCATCTGGCCGAACAGCAGCGTCTCGGTGGAGCGCTGCTCGAACCGGCGCATGTTCACCAGCCCCGTCGTGATCACCTGGCCGCTGTCGACATGGGTCACCCGGGTCATCGGCACGAAGATGGACCGTCGGCCGAACACCTCCACGACCAGGCCGAGCACGCGCGGCTGCTGGTTGACCGTGCGCAGCGCCACCACCAGGTCGCGCACCTTGCCGACCTGGTCGCCTGCCGGGTCGAACACCGGCAGGCCGGCCAGCCGGGCGGCGAAGACGCGGTTGGGGGAAGTGCTCACGTCTGAAGAGGTTAGCGGTCTGGGACCATGACGGGCATGGCACTGAGCTTCGACGTGGTCGACGTGTTCACCGACCGCCCGTTCGCCGGCAACCAGCTCGCGGTGGTACACGGGGCGTCCTCGCTGCCCGCTGCGGACTGCCTGGCGATCACCCGGGAGTTCAACTTCTCCGAGAGCGTCTTCCCGGGCCCGGTGGACGCGGGCGCAGGGGAGTACGCCGCCCGGATCTTCACGCCTGGCGGGGAGATCCCGTTCGCCGGGCACCCCACGCTCGGGGCCGCCTGGGCGCTGCGGTTCCGCGGGCTGCTGACCGCACCCTCGGCCGTCCAGGTCTGCGGCGCCGGCCGGATCGAGGTGCGGTTCGGCGAGGAGGACCGGGACCGGGTGGAGCTGCGGGCCATGCCACGGGACCTGGTCGGCCCGCTGGAGGACGAGCTGGTGGAGGCCCTGCTGGCCGACCTCGGCCTGACTCCCGCCGACCGGGACGGGCCGGCGTACGCCGCCGGCTGCGGGCTGACGTTCCTGCACGTGCCGGTCACCGAGGAAGCGGTCACCCGGGCAGCCCCGTCGAGCCGGCCGCTGGGGGAGTACGCCGAGGCGGTGGCTCGCGGTGGGGCGCTGGCGGACCCGCTGGAGGGGCTCAACCTGGTCGCGGTGACCGGGGACGCGCCGGAGCTGATGGTGCACGCCCGGGTGTTCGTGCCCGGGCTGCTGGTGCCGGAGGACCCGGCGACCGGCTCGGCCGCCGTCGGTCTCGGTGTCGCGCTGACCGCATCCGGCCGGATCCCGGACGGCGGGCACCTGGACATCACCCAAGGGGTGGAGATGGGCCGGCCATCGCGGCTGCGCGCGCGAGTCGAGGCCGACGCCGGCACGGCATCGGTCTGCTACGTCGCGGGCCGGGTCTGCCCGGTGATGCGCGGCGAGCTCACCCCGCCCTGACCGGTGGTCTCGAGACGCTCGCTGCGCTCGCTCCTCAACCGCCGGTTCGTCAGCTGAGCTTGGGACGGCGGGTGCCGCGGCGGTGCAGCACCCGGGGGAGCCGGCCGCGGGTGGTCGCCGGGGTGGGTGCCGGGGCGGCCAGGTGCGCGTCGGCCGACAGCGAGCCGGGCTGCTCGAGGAGCTCGCCGGTGGGCACGATGCGGGTCACCACGCTGTGCTGTGCCCACAGCTCCGGGGTGGTGGCCGGGTCGTCGAGGTTCAGCCGCCCGGTGACCAGCGCCGCTGTCGCCGGCGCCCACGCCTCGTCTCCAGGGTGTACGACGGAGGCCGACCCGACCCAGGTGACCAGCCGGCCGCCGTTCTCCTTGCTGCGCATCACCACCTCGACCCGGGTCTGCTCCTCGATCCCCGGGAGGGGCTGCTCCGGACCGCCGGAGACCACGAACAGGGCGTCGGACACCCACGCGTGCCAGGCGGCATGGGTGCGTCCGTCGTACCGCAGCCAGCAGACACCGGTCTTCTTGGCCAGCTCCGCGATCAGCGCGGTGTGGAACGCCGCGTCGTCGGCGGCGCCGGAGGTCGGCCCATCGGTCACGCATCCGAGGGTGCCACACCGCACCGGGCAACGGGTGACCAACAGCACGCCCCGGCACCCTGCTCGCGTCGTCGGCGGCGGCGGTACGCTCCGACAATCCCCGATGCCCACCACAGAGAGGCTCGACATGGCCGAGACGCCTGCCCGGCAGCCTGGTGAACACCTCAGGGCCCGCCGCTCCTGCCACGCGGTCCCCGGTTCCAACCCCCGGTTCCTCGAGAAGGCCCAGGGCCTCCAGGCCGACCAGGTGTTCCTCGACATCGAGGACTCCGTCGCCCCGATCGCCAAGGCCGACGCCCGCAAGAACATCGTCGACGTGCTGAACACCGGAGACTGGTCGGGCAAGGTGCGCACCGTCCGGGTCAACGACTGGACCACCCAGTGGACCTACAAGGACGTCATCGAGGTCGTCGAGGGCGCCGGCGCCAACCTGGACTGCATCATGCTGCCGAAGGTGCAGACCCCCGAGCAGGTCGTGTCGCTGGACACACTGCTCACCCAGATCGAGACCACCATGGGCTACGAGGTGGGCCGGATCGGCATCGAGGCGCAGATCGAGAACGCCCTCGGGCTGATCAACGTGGACGCGATCGCCACCGCCTCGCCCCGGGTGGAGACGATCATCTTCGGCCCCGCCGACTTCATGGCCTCGATCAACATGAAGAGCCTGGTGGTCGGCGAGCAGCCGCCGGGGTACGACGTGGGCGACGCCTACCACTACATCCTGATGAGGATCCTGATGGCCGCACGGGCCCACGACAAGCAGGCCATCGACGGACCGTACCTGCAGATCAAGGACCTCGACGGCTTCAAGCGGGTGGCCGGCCGTTCGGCCGCCCTCGGCTTCGACGGCAAGTGGACCCTGCACCCGGACCAGATCGCCGCCGCCAACGAGGTGTACTCGCCCAAGCAGGAGGACTACGACCACGCCGAGAACATCCTCGACGCGTACGAGTACTACACCTCCGCGCAGGGCGGTGCGAAGGGCGCGGTGATGCTCGGCGACGAGATGATCGACGAGGCCTCGCGCAAGATGGCGCTGGTCATCTCCGCGAAGGGCCGGGCCGCCGGGATGCAGCGCACCGACGTGTGGACGGCTCCGGAGAGCTGAGCATGGCTGAGCGGGTTCTGCTCCACGTCGGAGCCATGAAGTCGGGCACCAGCTTCATCCAGGTCCGGCTGGCCGCCAACCAGGAGGCGTTGGCGAAGCAGGGGGTGCTGTTCCCCGGAAACGGCTGGCGCGACCAGGTGCTCGCCGTCACCGACGTGCTCGGACACAAGCGCGAGGGACCGGTCAGCAAGGAGGGCCGCTGGCAGCGGCTGGTCGACGAGGCGACCGCCTGGCCCGGCACGGTGCTGGTGTCGATGGAGTTCCTCGGGCCCGCCAAGCCGCAGAACATCCGCAAGGTCGTCTCGTCGTTCCCGGACAGCCACGTCGAGGCGGTGATGACGGTGCGCGACCTCGGCCGCAGCATCCCGGCGATGTGGCAGGAGACCGTCCAGAACCAGAAGACCTGGACGTGGGAGGAGTACGTCGCCGGCATCCGTCGCGGTCCGCGGATGGGCGACGCCGCCGGAAGGCACTTCTGGCGGCAGCACAACACCCCGCAGATGGCCTCCCGCTGGGTGGACGCGGTGGGACGGGACAACTTCACCCTGGTCACGCTGCCGCCCCCAGGGGCCGGGACGGAGGTGCTGTGGGAGCGGTTCTGCTCGGTGGTCGGCATCGACCCCGCGTCGTGCGCGCCCGTGCCGCCCACCAACGAGTCGATGGGGGTGGTCTCGGCGCTGATGATGCGGCGGCTCAACGCGCTCCTCGTCGAGCAGGAGATGCCGTGGAAGGACTACACCACGTTCGTCAAGTGGGGGCTCGCCAAGGGGGTGCTCGCCGACCGCAAGCGGACGGAGCCCGCGCTGGGCTTCGACGTGGAGCGCTGGCTGGAGAAGCGGGCCGCCAAGCTGGTCAAGCAGCTGCAGGACCTGGGGGTGCGGGTGGTCGGTGACCTCGAGGAGCTCAGCCCGGTCGCCGTACCCGGCGTGGACCCGGCGACCGTCTCCGAGGCCGAGCAGCTGGACGCCGCGCTGGTCGGGCTGGCCGAGGTGCTCCGCCTGCGCGGCCGCGACCGGAACAAGCGAGAGCGCCGGGGCCGCCGCAACGGGACCTGACCGGTCGGCCGCGCCGGCCCGCTGGCTACCATCGGCGCATGCGACTGTTTCGTCCCACGCGCGAGGGTGCCCGGCAGGCTGCGAACGCCGACCGGCGACCGGTGCGCGACGTGGCGGTGTTCACCATGGCCCGGGACGAGGCGGCGATGCTGCCCCGGTGGGTGGACTACTACGCGGGGCAGGTCGGGGTGGACAACCTCCTCGTCCTGGACGACAACAGCGTCGACGGCTCCACCGACAAGCTGCCCTGCACGGTGCACCGGCTGCCACGACTGCCCGGCAAGGAGCAGTACGAGTACGCCAGGATGTCGCTGATCAGCGGAATCTCCGCGGGCCTGCTCGCCGCCTACGACACGGTGGTCTTCGTCGACGTCGACGAGTTCCTGGTCCCCGACCCGAGCCGGTACGCCGGCCTTGTCGACTTCCTGAAGGACCGCGAGGACCGGGACGCGATCGCCCCGATGACCCTCAACGTGCTGCACGTACCGGACCTGGAGGCCCCCATCGAGGCCGACAAGCCGGTGCTCGGTCAGCGTCGGTTCGCCAAGTTCGTGCCGGTGATGTGCAAGCCGTCGATCAAGCGGGTGCCCGCGAACTGGCGGGGCGCCTGTCACGGCATCATGGCGCCGTTCGAGGTCGATCGCGGGCTGTTCATGCTGCACCTGAAGTTCTACGACAAGGACGCCCTGGTCAAGGTCTCCGACCACCGCCGCGCCCTGGTTGACGAGGACGGCCGCGCCTACCGGTCGAACTGGGCGGTGGGCGGCGCGGAGATGGCGGCCAGCCTCACGTCCTTCATCGGCGACACGGACCTGGGCACGGTGCCGGAGTTCGACCCCGCGACGGTGGACCTCGGCGGGATCGTCAAGCGACGTGACCACGGGGGCTACCGGGCCACCGGCGCCGCGCAGGTGAAGGCGATGCACCAGCAGCCGCTGCGCCGCATCCCGGAGCGTCTGCACGGCATCGTGTGAGGAAACAGCCACACCAGGAAGGGCACTCATGGCGCCATCAGGCCTGATCTCGCGGATGCGCGGGCGCGGCACCGCGGACGGCTCGCTGCCGAAGTTCGTGTTCGTCGTCACCTACGGCCGGTCCGGGTCCACGCTCGTCCAGGGCCTGCTGAACACCTTGCCCCGGACGCTGGTGCGTGGCGAGAACAACTTCTACGTGCTGCCGCTGTTCCGCTCCCAGGCGCTGCTCCGCAGCTTCCAGCGCGAGCACGCCAAGCACGACCAGGCCAACGCCAGCTCGGCGTTCTACGGCCTCGACGGGATCTCACCGGCCGACTTCGTGCAGCCGGTGCGAGACCTGATGATGCGGCACCTGCTCGGCGCCGAGTCGCCTGGTGACGTGGACGTGCTCGGCTTCAAGGAGGTGCTCTGGCACCGGGTCAACCCCAAGGAGACCGAGCCCTTCTTCGGGTTCCTGGACCGGGTCTTCCCCGGCGCGCTGTACGTGCTGAACCAGCGCGACCACGCCCAGGTCGCCGAGTCCGGGTTCTGGCGCTCGCGCGACGGCCAGGAGGTGAAGCAGGCGATCACCCGGGTCGAGCAGATCCAGGACCACCTGCGCCGCACCCGCCCGGACCGCGTCTTCGACACCCGCTACGAGCTGCTCACCAGCCCCGACGCGGCCGTCGTGGACGAGCAGCTGCGCGGCCTCGCCGGGTTCGTGGCAGGTTCCTGCGACGACGACCTGCTGGCCGAGCTGCGGCAGACCATGACCAAGGGCCACGGGCCGAACCCGTTCGGCAAGAGCAAGAAGAAGGCCGCCCGCGACGGGAGCCGCTGATCGGCGGCAGGCGTCGTTGTGACCTTGCTCATTGCCCACCGCACGGTGGGCACGACACCATGTCACCATGGCGCGCCTGTGTGAGACCGAGGGTCTGACCGACATCCAGACCGAGATCCTGAGGACGGTCCAGTCCTTCGTCCAGGACAAGATCCTGCCCGTGGCCACCGACCTCGAGCACAAGGACGAGTACCCGACGGAGATCGTCGAGGGGATGAAGGAGCTGGGGCTCTTCGGCCTCACCATCCCCGAGGAGTACGGCGGCCTGGGCGAGTCGCTGCTGACCTACGCGCTCGTCGTGGAGCAGATCTCGCGAGGCTGGATGAGCGTGTCCGGGATCGTGAACACGCACTTCATCGTGGCCTACATGCTGATGCAGCACGGCACGGAGGAGCAGAAGCGCTACTACCTGCCGAAGATGGCCGCAGGCGAGCTCACCGGGGCCTTCTCGATGTCGGAGCCCGGCTGTGGCTCGGACGTGTCGGCGATCCGCACCAAGGCGGTGCGCAAGGACGACGGCTACATCGTCGACGGGCAGAAGATGTGGCTGACCAACGGCGGCTCCTCGACGCTGGTGGCGGTGCTGGTCAAGACCGACGAGGGCGCGGACTCGGTGTACAAGAACATGACCACCTTCCTGGTGGAGAAGCCGGCCGGCTTCGGCGAGGTCGCGCCCGGCCTGACCGTGCCGGGCAAGATCGAGAAGATGGGCTACAAGGGGGTCGACACCACCGAGCTGGTCTTCGAGGGGTTCCAGATCGGCGCGGCCCAGGTCCTGGGCGGTGAGCCGGGCCGGGGCTTCTACCAGATGATGGACGGCGTCGAGGTGGGCCGGGTGAACGTGGCCGCCCGCGGCTGCGGGGTGGCGCTGCGCGCGTTCGAGCTCGGCGTGGACTACGCCCAGCAGCGGGAGACGTTCGGCAAGAAGATCGCC
>DASSKA010000009.1:0-64572 GCA_035690905.1 Nocardioidaceae bacterium
CACGATCGCGGACCGGACCTCGAAGGCCGCGGGAGCCACCCCGACGGTGCCGTGCATCGGGTCCATGGGGAGTACGACGGGGTCACCCGATCCGGGCGTGAAGGCCACCGTGCCGGCCCGCCGGTCCACGTCGTACATCCAGACCCTTTCGGGCAGCGGCGGCTGCAGCGTCGCGGTGCTGTGTGTGGACGTGAGTGCGCCGAACAGCGGCACGGTCGTCGAGGACGCGTAGTCCCGGGAGGGCGAGATGCTCACGAAGTGAACCGCCAGCGTGTCCCCCGGATGGGCGCCCTCCACGTGGAACGGCCCGGTCTGCGGGTTGAGGAACGGGAACTCGCACACCTGCGAGACCAGGTCGCCGGAACCTTTGACCTTGCCCGCGTAGCAGTCCTCGGTCCACACCTCCAGCACCGAACCCGGGCGGACGCTGCGCACCGGCTTCACCCCGCCGAAGGTCCACGCCAGCTCGTCGGCGGACGGCGTGTAGGTGACGACTTCGAGCTCACTCACGGGCAGTCTCCATCTCCTCGGGAACGTTGGGAATCGTTGTCCCCCGTCCGTCGCACGTCAATGGCCGGGCCCCTGCTCCCGCGTCAGCGGTACAGCGCGTCGAGCTGGTCCAAGTTGTTGGCCTCCACGACCCTCCGCCGTACCTTCATCGACGGTGTGAGCTCCCCGCTCTCCACGCTCAGGTCGTGGTCGAGCAGGATCCACTTCTTGATGGTCTCCCAGCGGTTCAGCGTGGCGTTGAGCGCCTCGACGTACTCCCCGACCATCTCCCGCACCTGCGGCGAGGAGGCCAGCTCGAGGTACGGCGTGCCGGCCATCCCATGCTGAGCGGCCCACTGCTCCATCGCGTCGGCGTCGAGGGTGATCATCGCGACGCAGAAGTTCCGCTCGCTGCCGTGGACGAGGAACTGGCTGGCGTACGGACACAGCGCCTTGAACCGGGACTCGATCGCGCTCGGGGCGACGTACTTGCCGCCGGAGGTCTTGAACAGGTCCTTCTTCCGGTCGGTGATGCGCAGGAAGCCCCGGCCGTCGATCTCGCCGATGTCGCCGGTGTGCAGCCAGCCGTCCGACAGCGCCTGGGCGGTCTCGTCCGGGAGGTTGTGGTAGCCGGCCATCACGCACGGGCCCTTGATCAGCACCTCGCCGTCGTCGGCGATCTTGGCCTCGGTGCCGGGCAGCGGGGTGCCGACGCTGCCGAGCTGGTAGTCGTCGGGGTCGTTGACGAACGCGCCGGCCGCGGTCTCGGTGAGCCCGTAGCCCTCGAGGATCAGGATGCCGGCGGCGTGGAACCAGGCCGCGACGTCACGGTCGAGGGCGGCGGCGCCGCTGACGAAGAAACGCAGCCGGCCGCCGAACCGCTCGCGGATCTTCGCCAACACCAGCCGGTCGAACACCGCGCGCTGCACCCGCAGCAACACGGGGACCGGGCGGCTCTCGAAGCGGAGCCGGTCGGCCTGCAGGGCGACCCGGAACGCCTGGTCGAACAGCCTCTCCTTGACGCCTCCCTCGGCCTTGACCATGGTGACGATCCGGCCGTAGGCCTTCTCGAACACCCGCGGTGCGGCAGCCATGAACGTGGGGCGCACCACCGCGAGGTTGTCGATGATCTTCTCCACCCGGCCGTCCACGGCGGTGGCGAAGCCGCAGGCGAGCTGGCTGGACAGCAGCACCTTCCCGAACGCGTGGGCCAGCGGCAGCCAGAGGTACTGCAGGTCGTCCTCGCGCAGCGTGCCGCGGGCCAGGATCGCGGCACCCTGGTAGGTCCAGGTGGAGTGCACCAGCCGGACCCCCTTGGGCCGGCCGGTCGTGCCCGAGGTGTAGATGATGGTCGCCAGCGAGTCACCGGCGCTGCCGGCCACCCGCTGCTCGACGACGTCCGGCTGCTTGGCGAGCAGCTGGTCACCGAGCTTCTCCAGGTCGCTGAGCGAGATCACCCAGTCGCCGTCGGGGGTGCCGTCGAAGGTGACCACCTTGCGCACCTGCGGGATCCGGTCGCGCTGCTCGCGCAGCTTGGCGATCTGCGCGTCGTCCTCGGCGAACACGACCTGGCTCTCGGAGTCCTCCAGGATGTAGCCGATGTCGTCGGCGATCGTCGACGGGTACAGCGTGGTGGTGGCCGCCCCCGCGCACATCACCGCGAGATCGGCGATCACCCACTCGTAGCGGGTGCTCGACGCGATGCCGACCCGCTGCTCCGGCTCGATGCCCAGCGCCACCAGTCCGGCGGCCAGCCGAGCGACCCGGTCACCGGTCTGCTGCCAGGTGACCGACTCCCAGTCCTCGCCGACCGGGTACCGGAACGCCTCGCGCTCGGACGACTCTTTCACCCGGTCCAGGAACTGCCGGCCGACCGTCGGCGGGCGGTTGTCGATCACGCTGTAGTCGTAGCGGACGGCGCTGGTGGACATTGCTCTCCCTGCCTCGTCGTCACAGCTGGCCCGCGGGCATGGCCGGGCGCCCCCGGGGTCGCTGCCTGTGCAGGACAAGGTAGAGCACTTTGCTACTCACCGGTAGGGTCCGGGGGTCTGCTTCGCCTGAAGAAGGGGCTGCTTCGTCAGAAGAGCAGCGAGTCCAGCCCCCTGCGGACACCCGCCTGCTCGGGGACCCTGCGGATCGCGAGCAGGGTGCCCGCGACGTACGGGTCGGCCGTCAAGCCCGGGTCGTGGCGCAGCACCAGCCGCTCTCCCGGCCCGCCGAACACGATCTCGGTGGACACCACGAAGCTCGGCAGGCGCACCGAGTGGATGCGCGTGCCGCCGACCTCCGCCCCACGAGCCTCCGGCGGTCCGTGCACCTGTGTCGCGGGCACGGTCGTCTGCGGCTGCCGCACCTGCGCGAGCGTCTCGGCCAGCTCCCGCGACGTCCCGCTCGGCACGTCCGGCTTGGTGTCGCTGGCGTAGTCGATGATCTCCCAGTGCCCTAGGTGCTCCGCGGCCGTCGCGGCGGCGCGGCGCAGGATGGCGGCCATCACGGAGAAGTTGCCTGCAGCGATCACGCCGACATCCCGCTCGCGCGCCAGCCGGTCCAGCTCCGCGTAGTCGTGGACGGTCAGCCCGCTGGAGCCGACCACGGCGTGCACGCCGGCCTCGACCGCGGCCCAGATGTTGTCCCTCACCGCGGAGGCGCTGGTGTAGTCGACGAGCACGTCGACATTCGCCGCCTCCAACGCCTCCCGGACGCCGGCGTGCACGGCGCCCGTGCTCGTCTCGGCCCCGGCCGCCTCGGCCAGGGTCTGGCCTGCGGCGCTCCTCGCCACCCCGGCGGTGAGGGTCAGGTCGTCGGCGTCGTCGATGGCCTTGACGATGGGTCCGGCGGTCCAGCCGGTGACTCCGGCGAAGCAGACATTCAGCATGGCTCGACGGTAGACGGCTCAAGGTGTAGCGGGGACCGGGGTCTTCGCGTGCCCTCCGTCGTACTCCTGGGCGGCCTTCAGCGCCCGCGGCGCGAGCCCGTCCACCTTGAGCAGCTCCGGCATCAGGCTTCGGTCGGTGGTGAACGCCTTGAACATCGCGGAGACGGTGACGCCGTGGCCGGGACGGTGCTCGACGACGATCGGGTCGCCGGCCCGCAGGGTGCCCTCCTCGAGGACGCGTAGGTACGGCCCCGGGCGCGCCTCCGCCGTGAACCGCTTCACCCACCTGGCGTTCTCGTAGCCGGTCACCGCGAGCCAGTTCTTGAACACGTTGCACGGGATCCGAACCTCGGCCACCTCGAGCAGCGTGGTGCCGATCTGCCAGCGTTCGCCCAGCTCGGCCTCGTTGACGTCGATGCCGACCGTGGTCAGGTTCTCGCCGAACAGGCCCGGCGGGACCTGCCTGCCCAGCTGCGCGCTCCAGTAGTCCAGGTCCTCCCGGGCGAACGCGTACACCGCCTGGTAGATCCCGCCGTGGTTCACGGTGTCCGCGACCTGGTCGCCGTCGATGCCGAGCTCCCGGACGGTCACCGGCTCGGTCACCGACCGCTTCTTGATGGCCGTACGACGGAGATTGCCGGCCCACGCCTCGTTACGAGGCAGGCCGATGTTCACGGACATGACGCGGGGGTGCACGGGCGGCATCCTGCCGGATCCGCTTGCTTCGTGCAGGCGAATTCCTGCTCGGGGGCCCGCGCTCGCCACGCGGCCGACGGACGCGGAAGTGGCTCAGGAACTCGTAGGCCTTGGTCTGGCCGCGGACTTCCTGCTCGTCCAGATCATGGTGAGGCCAGCTTGATCATCCGGAAGCTTGGTCATGGTGATGGTCGCGATGTCTCCTTCGCTGTCCCACACGAGCTGCCTTTCCGGCACACCACGGAGCACGTCGACAGCCGCGAAGACGACTTGGCCGACGACGTCCACGGCGTAGGAGATGGGGACGTCCGCGCTTCCGCTCGACGAGCCCACAGACAGCACTCCCCACCCGTCGTGATCCAAGGTGAGCTTGAGCTCCGTCAGATGGCTTCCCCGCACGACGATCCACCTCAACTCTCCACGGTAAGGATCGGCACGACCTCAATCCCTACACGGAAGGCTCGATCAGCGCCAACGATCCGCCGGGATGCGTCTGTCATGTGCGTCGGTGGAATCTGGTCTTGCCGGTGGGCAGGTACTCGACGCGGTAGCGGGGGTCGTGGGCGCGGTGGTGGTGCCAGGGACACAGCAGTACCCCGTCGGTGACGCTGGTGTTGCCGCCCTGGGACCAGGGGCTCGTGTGGTGGGCCTCGGTCAGGTAGGCGGGTTTGGTGCAACCCTCGGCGGTGCAGCCCTTGTCACGGATGCCCAGGGCCAGCCGCTGCGGCGGGGTGTGCAGCCGGACCTTGCGGCCCAGGTGCAGGACCTCCCCGCGGCTGTCGAGCACCGCGGGCACGATGCCGGCCTCACACGCCAGCCGCAGCGCCGCGGACGCGGAGACCTGGGCGCCGGTGTCGAGCAGGCAGGCGCCTTCCAGCTCCCCGCGCAGCTGCTCGAGGGTCATGGTGACCACCACGGTCGCGTTCAACCCGCCCAGCTTCGGCAGCCGCTCGGCCGGATACCGCTCGATCAACGCCACGAACGCCTGCCCCAGCCGCTCCGGCCGCGAGACCAACCGCCGTTCCCGCTCCGCGTCCGCCCGGTCCTCCGCACCGGCCCCGGCCGAGTCCGTCGGTGTCGGCGCGGTCGGCCCGTCAGTGCCGCTCGCCTCGGGATGCGGGTGCTGCCAGTCGTCGGCGCCCAGCGGGTGCCGGTCCGGATGCATCATCCGAGCCTTGACGGCCGCGGCGGCTCGGTGGCGGGGCGCCAGGATCGCCTCGAGCATCTTCATCAGCTGCGAGGCGGTCACCGCCGGAATCTTGAACCGGCCGGTGGTGGTGCCATCGCCGTTGTCGTGCAGCTGCAGGGAGGTCTTGCGGGCCGCGTCGCGTTCCTCGCCGGCCAGCTTCTTGCCCAGCCGCCGATCCGCCTCGTCCGGGTCGAGCACCTCGAACAGGTGCTTGCCGAGCACCTTCAACGCCCCGGCGTCGAGCTCGCCGGCCTGCGCCAGCAGGTAGGCCTCCCCGGCCCGCCGGGTCTCCTCGGCGATCCCGGACGGCAGCGCCCGCACCGCCTTCACGATCACCCGGGCCTGCTCCTCGAGCACGGTGCCGGCCGCCAGCGCGGCCCGGGTGGCCTCGAACTCCCCGCCCAGCGCCGTGGCCAGCTGCACATCCGCGTGCGCGCCCGGCCGGGTCTGCCGGGTCCGGCCCGCCAACCACGCCCCCGTCGAGGCCGACGCATCCTGCGTGGCCACATCCCGCTCATCGGCGGCGGCCAGGGTCCGCAGCCGCAGCTCGGCGACCCGGGCCTGCGCCTTCGTCAACGCCAGCACCGCCTCCGCCGCCTCACCCTCGGTCATCGACACACACGAGGCGGCCTCCACCCGGTCCAGCGCGCCGGTCAACGCCCGGGTGAACCGCACCAGCACATGCCCGGTCCCGGTGACCGGAGGCTCGGTGGTCGTCGACGTCATACCGACACGCTAGACACCACCACCGACACTTTCCGGCCCTGTATTCGACCTCGACGGCCATCTCAGATCACGATTCGATAACGGCGGGAGACGGCCCAGGCTTCCGGCCCGTCAGGACACCGACACCCGAGCGGTGTGGGCGCTATGTGGCAATGGCGCTCCAGTGTTCATCGGAACGGCCGGCGGGGCGGTCCCGGCTTACACCGGTCTACCCGGGTCACCAGCGGGCAGGCGATACTCGAACCATGCTGGTCGCCACACTCACTCTGCCGAGTGCGTTCGTGCTCACCATCATGGCGTTCACGTCCGTCGGCGCTCGGCGGCGTGGTTCAGGCACCACACTCAGCGTGCTTGCCGGAATCTGCTTCCCGGTGGCTTGGACTCTGTGGTATCTGAGGGACACACGTCCCGGGGTCATCGAGCAGCGCGAGCATCCAGCACGATAGGGAGCCTCGAGTAGGCCGGCTCAGCAAGCAATTCCGAGGACGTGTGCCGCGAGTGGCCACCAGTGGCGCTCGCCCAGCTCCCTGCGCGCTGCGTGAGCAGGGAGCCACCGGCCCGACAAGGAGCGTTCAGCCCTGATGTGCCAAACGGCGAAGTGCGCATCCGGCACCGGCCACGGGTAGTCGTCGGCCGGCTCCGTCACCACGTTCTTGACGTATCCGAGCAGGGTGGCCGGCTGCGGGGCGCCGAGAGCGCTGAGCACGAGCGCCGCCAGGGCTTCTTCCACCGGCGAGTCCCCCACTCGGGCGCTCGGAATGTCGAGTCCCTGACCGTCGTCGCGGACGATCGTCAGGATGTCGTCGCCTCGGGTCGCGAGCAGCCGGACGATGCACGTCGGGGTAGGCACCGCCGCGCCGGGCGCAGCCAACACCACGTGGGCGCTACCTCCAGCCGGCAACCACGGTGCGTCGGAACGACTCGCCAGGACGCTCGTCACTAGCAGGCCACCGCCTGCAGCGTGTAGCTGTGCGGCAGCCGCCACGGCCGGTCCGCGAGCCGCCACTCTCCGTTCGGCAACCGCTCCATCTGCCCGGGCAGCGCCTCCCACGGCACACTGTCGTGCTCGACCAGGCCGGTGATGCGCAAGCCCTGGTCCAGCAGCGCGGTGACAATCTCACCGAGGCCGTGGTTCCACTCGTGGGTGACGTTGTGCTCGAACTCCACGTCGGTCTCGACGTACGTGCCGCCCTCGTCCCAGACCGTCGGCTCCGCGCGCTCGAAGTACGGATAGTCGACGACCAGCAGCCCGTCCGGCCGCACATCCGCCAACGCCCAGAGCATCGGATGACCCTCGCGGATGAACAACCGCCCGCGGGGCGCGAGCAGCCGCGCGACGACCTCCGCCCAGCGTCGTACGTCGGGTAGCCAGCACAGCGCTCCGATACCCGTGAAGACCAGGTCGAAGGCGTGGTTGGGCAGGACCGAAGCCGCGTCGTGCACGTCGGACACCACGAACTGCACCTCCTCGCCCGTCTCGGCCACCAACGCCCTCGCCTGCTCGACCGCGGGCACGCTGAAGTCGACGCCGGTCATGCTGGCGCCCAGCCGCGAGAGCGACAGCGTGTCGGTACCGATGTGGCACTGCAGGTGCACACCTCGCAGCCCGTCGACGGAGCCGAGCAGCGGCAGGTCGAAGCGGACCACGTCGGAGATGAAGCCGGGGTCGGCGCGGAACCGGTCCAACGCATAGTCGGCGGACGCGGCGTGGGCGGGCACCCGCTCGTCCCAGTTGGCCCGGTTGACGGTTCGGTAATCGTCGTCCACGTACGAGACGCTATCGCTCGTACGACGGACGGGGCAGCTTCAGCGACGCGCTCCGGGCGGCGGGTTCAGGTGGTAGCGCTCGACCAGGTCGTCCAGCCACGGCGGGGTGTCGAACACCAGCCCGTGCTTCGCCGCGAGAGCGGCCATCTGCTCGGGGTCCGGCGCGCCGGCGGCCATCAGCTCGCCCATGCCCCAGAAGAAGTGCTCGAAGCCCGCCGGGCTGAGCACCTCGATCATCCGAGCGGGGACGGAGCCGGCGTTCCACATCGTGTGCGTCTCACCGCGCGGCTTGGTGACGTACCCACCTGCGCCCAGCACCACCTCCCGGTCGCCGGACCGGAAGCCGATCTCCCCCTCCAGCACGATCGAGTACTCGTCCTCACGGGTGTGCCGGTGCGGCGGCACGCACGCCCCCACCGGGAACGGATGCTCGACGATCGACACCTGACCGTTGGTCTGGTCGCCGAACAGCTTGAACACCACGCCGATCGAACCGAGGCTGCGCTCCTCCCCCTCTCCGGGCCGTACGACGGTGAGCGGTGGCGCCTCGACAGCTTCCATCTCCATCCTCCATTCGGAGTACACTTATGTTCATCCAAATGTCGTGCCTCTGAGAGCCGGTGTCAATACTTTGACCGAACGGATGCGTCTCGTGAAAACACGGCCCTACCGGAAGTCGAAGCGGGCCGAGGACGAGGAGCGCACCCGGGCGCGGATCGTCGACGCAGCGGAGGCGCTGCACGGCAGCCTCGGCCCCTCACGGACCAGCATCTCCGCGGTCGCCGAGAAGGCCGGCGTCACCAGGGCGACGGTCTACAGGCACTTCCCCGATGACGAGTCGCTGTTCCTCGCCTGCTCGGGCCAGTGGCTGGGACGCCAGCCGGTCCCTGACGCGAGCACCTGGACGTCGTACGACGAACCGACGGCGCGACTGCGCGCCGGGCTGGCCGACGTCTACCGCTACTACCGAGCGGGCGAGCCGATGATCAGCCTGGTGCTGCGGGACGCCGATGCCGTGCCGCAGCGAGTCAAGCAGGCCCGTCTGGAGCAGGAGCAGCAGTGGATCCGCACGCTCCTGCAGCCCTTCGCGACCCGGCGTCGCAAGACGCTTCGCGCCGCGGTGGCGCACGCGATCGCGTTCACCACGTGGCGGTCGCTGTGCGTAGCCCAAGGGCTGCCTGACAAGGCGGCCATCGAACTGATGCTCGGCATGGTCACTGCATCCTGCTGACCCCGCTCACGAGCGCATCGACTGCGGCGACCTGCTCCTCGACCGGCCAGGCGAGAGTCGCGTCGCCGACGGTCAGCTCGGTCATCGTCCAGCCCGGCACCTCAGCCGGCCGGCACCATCCGAGCAGCGCCACCTTGTCGCTCTCCATGGCGACCACGTTGGCGTCCTCGAGGGCATCGGCGGGCGCATCGACGAAGAGGCGGAAGGCGTTGGTGTGCGGGGGCTGCGGAAGGACGCGGACACCGTCGAGCGCGTCGAGGCCGATGGCCAGGTCGCGCGCCCGGTCGACGTACTCCTGCATCCGCGGCAGCCTCGTGGACAGCCCGTGTCGCGCCGCAACCGCGTAGGGCAGCAGCGTGAACAGGGTTCCGCCGTGCCGGGTCCGCCACCGGCGCGCCTCGGCCACCAGGTCCGCCGGACCGGCGAGCGCGGCCCCGGCCATGCCGCCGAGCCCCTTGTAGAACGAGACGTACACCGAGTCAGCGAGGTCGGCGATCTCCGCGTGCGGTCTGCCGTAGAACGGCTGGCTCTCCCACAGCCGCGCGCCGTCCAGGTGCAGCGGCACACCCCGCTCCCGCGCGCGCTCGCTGAGTGCGACGAGCTCCTCCCAGCCGGGCAGCAGGTAGCCGGCGTCGCGCAGCGGCAGCTCGATGCTCACCGCGGCCAGCGGCCCGGGCAGCGCGTCGAGGTCCGCCACCGTGGCCGGTCGCGGCTCGTCAGTGAGGTGCTCCACCCTCAGTCGGTGCAGCTGGGCGAGCGCGTCGAGCTCGTGCAGCACGAAGTGCGAGAGCCCGTGCACCGCCACCGCATCCGTCGACGACCGCTCGGTCCAGGCCCTGAGCGCGGTCTGCTGGGCCATCACGCCGCCCGGCATGAACGCGGCGTCCTCCTTGCCGAGCAGCTCGGCCACCTCCCGCTCCAGGGCGGCGACCTCACCCTTCGCGCCGTACCTGTCGGGCTCCTCCTCGCGGGCAGCGCTCGCGACCTCGCGCAGCCATTCGGCAGGTGCGGTGTCGCCGTGGCCCATCAGCCATCGGTTGCAGCCGCGTCGGGCGGCGGTACGGCGTTCGGCGCGATCGTCCTCGGTCGTCATGGGCACCAACATAGGCAGTGGGCATGCAAGGGTGTCCCCATGGCCATCGACCCCGCTCGTGCGCTCAGCTTCGGGCGCTTCGCGGAGGAGTACGAACGGTGGCGACCGGGCTACCCGCCAGAAGCGGTCGACTGGCTGGTGCCACCCGGTGCGACGCGGGTCGCCGAGCTCGGCGCGGGCACCGGGAAGCTGACCGGCTCGCTTCTGGGGCGCGGGCTCGTGGTCGACGCCATCGAGCCGGATCCGCAGATGCTCGCCGTGCTCCGAAGCAGCCACCCCGGCGCCGTACCGCACCGGGCCTCGGCCGACGCCCTGCCGCTGCCCGAGCACAGCGTGGATGCGGTGCTCGTCGCGGACGCGTGGCACTGGTTCGCGCACGCGGCGGCGATCGACGAGGTGCGCCGGGTGCTGCGCCCGGGCGGATGGCTCGGCCTCGTGTGGAACACCCCGGCTCCCGTCGAGCCCTGGGAGTTCGAGCTGGTCGGCATCGACCCGGACCACCACGGCGGATCAGAGCTCACCGCACCGGGGCTGCCATCCGCACCGGAGGGGACTGCGTACTTCCCCTGGACCTGGGAGGTCACTCCCGACCAGTGGCGCGCCTACCTGGCCACCAACTCTGGTGTCGCGGCCATGGAACCCGCCGAGCGGAAGCAACGCCTCGATCGCGTCCACGCGGTCGTGGCTCAGGTGCGCGAGGCGACGGGTCGATCCACTGCTCCGGTGAGGCACCAGGCGTTCTGCGTGCGCTGGCGCCCCCGCTGATCGAGTCGCCAGGGCGGAAAGCTCTCATGCGCCCTCGAGTAAGACGGCCCCAGTCCTCAGGCCAAGGCGGTCAGCTCGTCCTCAGTCAGCTGCAGGGCACCCGCGGCGACGTCCTCCTCCAGGTGCTGCGGGTCGCTCGTCCCGGGGATGGCCAGCACGTGCGGTCCGCGGCTCAGGGTCCACGCGACGCGGACCTGGGCGGGCGTCACGCCGTGCGCTCGTGCGATGGCCATCACCGGATCGCTGCGGCTGACACCACCCTCTTCACGGGCCGCGCCCGCGATCGCGAAGAACGGCACGAAGGCTATGGCCCGTTCCCCGCACGCTCGAACGAGATCGTCGTTGACCCGGCCGAAGTCGACGCCGTACCTGTTCTGCACGGCCATCACGGGCGCCACCGACCGGGCCTCCTCGAGGTGCTCGATGCGGACGTTGGAGAGGCCGAGGTGCCGGACCATGCCCTTGTCGCGCAGCTCGGCGAGTGCGCCGAAGTGCTCGGCGACCGAGGAGAGGCCGTGCTGCCGCAGGTACACCAGGTCCAGGTGATCGCGACCCAGCTGCCGCAGGTTCTCCTCGACCAGCCCGCGCAGCTCGTCGGGTCGCGCCAGCCCCGTGGCCGTCGGCCCGACCTTCGTCGCGATGACCAGGTCGTCGGGGTACGGCGCCAGCGCGGCCTGAACCAGGTCGTTGGCGCAGTGCAGTGCCTCGAAGCTGGTGGCTCCTCGCTCCGGTGCCGGATACGTCGGATAGAACGCTGCCGTGTCGATGTGGTTGACGCCGAGCTCGATCGCGCGGCGCAGCAGTCCGATCGCGCGGCCGCGGTCGATGGCATCCTCGATGTCGAAGGGTCCTTTTCCTGCCAGACGCTTGGTGCCGAATCCGATCCGGTTGACGGCCAGGTCGCCGATCCTCCAGCTGCCCGCAGCAGCCGCATTGATCTCGTGGGTGGGCACCCGGGGAGAATAGTCCCTATGACGATTCAGCCTCCCGACGAAACCGTGACGCTCACCGGAGATGTGCGGATGCCGCTGCTCGGGTTTGGCACGTGGCAGATCACGGGCAAGGACGCCGTGCGTGCGACCTCCGCCGCGCTCGAGGTCGGCTACCGCCACCTGGACACCGCGACGGTGTACGGCAACGAGGGCGAGGTGGGCCTTGCTCTCAAAGCCAGCGGCGTAGCGCGTGATGACGTCTTCGTCACCACGAAGTGCCCGCCCGAACGTGCCGGCCGCGAGCTGGACACCCTGCGCGAGAGCCTCGACCTGCTGGGCACCGACCACGTCGACCTCTGGCTGATCCACTGGCCCGAGGGGGGCACCGACCACGCGGGCATGTGGCAGCGGTTCCTGGAGGCGCGCGAGTCCGGCCTGGCCCGTGCCATCGGGGTGAGCAACTTCGACCTGGAGCTCCTCGACGAGGTCACCAAGGCGACGGGGGTTGCGCCCGCGGTCAACCAGATCGAGTGGAGCCCGCTGCTGTACGACGCGAGCACGGTCGCCGGGCACCGCGAGCGCGGGATCGTGTTGGAGGGGTACAGCGCGCTGCGCGGAGGCACTTTGGACCACCCCACGATCGTCGGCATTGCTGAGCGGATCGACCGCACCCCGGCCCAGGTCATCATCCGTTGGCACCTGCAGCACGGTGTCGTGGTGATCCCGAAGTCGGTCCACGAGGACCGCATCCGGTCCAACGCGGATGTCTCCGGCTTCACGCTGACCGACGACGACATGGCGGCGCTCGACGCCATGGGCGGGCACTGACCGACCCGCCCCACCGACGTGTCTGCTGCGGTCAGCTGACCTTGGCGGCCAGATCCCGGTAGGCCGGCAGGAGCTCTTCCCAGCGCGCCGCGGCGTCGCCACGTTCCCGCCCGGCGATGTGCGCGGCGAGGTCCTCGACATGCACCTGGACTCCAGCCCCGTAGGCGGCGAGAAGGTTCAGGGGCATCCCCCGCTCCTCCCAGACCAGGACGGTCTGCTCACCGTCGGCGGCCAGCGTGACCTCGATGGCACCGTCGCCGGGCTGGCCCGGCTGAGCATCGGCGTCGCGCATCGAGAGCAGCAGCCGCTGCGGAGGCTCACAGGTGTCCACGCGCCCGGTGCCTGCCCAACCGTCGAAGAACCGTGCACGGAACTCGCCACCCGGCCGCAGGTCCCCCTCCACCTCCCCGAGCCAGCGGGCCAGACGGCCGGGATCGGTCAGCGCCGACCAGAGGTCGTCGACCTCGGTGTCGAACCGGTCCTCCATGCGCACGACCCCCTTGCCCTCGGCGGTTCGCAGACTGCCGATGATGCGGTCACCGTCGCGTGCCTTGCTGGTCATCTCGTCCTCCTTCGATCGCGCTTTCCGCGGGCCACCTCGGTGTGCAGCGCATCCAGACGCTGCTCCCACAAGGCCCGGTACCGGTCCAGCCACTCATCGACCTCCGCAAGCGGCTCTGGACGAAGCCCGTAGATCCGCCGCTGCGCCTCCTGGCGGACCTCGACCAGCCCCGCCTCGCGGAGCACCCGCAGATGTCGCGACACCCCCGGGCGGGCAATAGGCAGCAGCGCCGCCAGCTCGCCGGCGGTCGCCGGCCCGGCGGTCAATGCCTCCAGCACCGTCCGGCGGCTCTCGTCCGCCAGCGCCCGCAGAACAGCTTCCACGAGCTTGAATGTATCCAGGTGGTTACGTAACCGTCAAGGTACACAAGCTCAGTCCTGGACCGCCTTCGCGATCGTCACGCAGCGGGTGATCCACTCCCGGTCCTCGTCGTCCAGCGGCCGTCCGGCCCGCTCTGCATCCTCGATGGCCCACAGCGCGTTGTGGATCTCGCGCACGACCACCCAGCCCCGGGCGCGGTCCTCGTCCAGCTCGGCGGTGTCCACGAGCAGGAGGAACCGCCGCCGTACCGCCTCACGGACGTTGCCGGAGGCGACCACCTCGTCCCACCGGTTCCAGAGCATCGGTGCGAGCTCGTAGTGCGGGTCTCCGGACATCGGCTTGGGGTCGATGACCAGCCACGGTTCGCGGTCCCCGGCGAGCACGTTCTCGTAGTGCAGGTCGCCGTGGATCATGGTCCCGGTTGCGGCCGGGTCCGAGACGAACTCCTTGCCCAGGGCGATGCTCTGCTCCACCAACCGTCGCGGGATCGGCGCATCGTTGGGAAGTGCCTCGAGTCCAGCGGTCCACCGGGTGATGTAGTCGGTCAGCGGCCGCAGCTGCGGTGGCGCCGGGACGTGGATCCGCCGATACAGGCCGGCCACCACGTGGCACGCCTCGTCGATGGGAAGGCTGCGCAGGTCCTCGCCTGCGTGCAGCCGCTCGAGGAGCAGCGCGTGCCGGCGCGGGTCGGCGCGGTACATCCGCACCATCCCGTTGCCGCGCAGCAGCTCCAGGCCGACGTGCTCGTGCTCCTCCTCGTCGTGCGGCCACGACAGCTTGAGCATGGCGGCCCGGCCGCTCGTCGTACGCACGGGCACGACGAGCGCGCAGAACCCGTGCAGGGGTGCGCCGTCGTAGGCGAGCTCCCAGTCCTCGACCACGTCGCGCACCAGCCGCGGCAGCGCGGAAAGCCACGGCAGCCAGGTCTCGTCCCGGTCCCGGAAGGCAAGCAGCCCGGCCGGGATGTCGAACGGGATCAGCCCGCCGGTCGAGCCCGTCGGGACCACGGCTACTTCTTGCCGCCGCCGGCGTCGGAGGACAGCGCGGCGATGAAGGCCTCCTGGGGCACCTCGACCCGGCCGACCATCTTCATCCGCTTCTTGCCCTCCTTCTGCTTCTCCAACAGCTTGCGCTTCCGGGTGATGTCACCGCCGTAGCACTTGGCCAGCACGTCCTTGCGGATCGCGCGGATGGTCTCCCGGGCGATGATCCGGGACCCGATCGCGGCCTGGATCGGCACCTCGAACTGCTGGCGCGGGATGAGCTCCTTGAGCTTGCCGGCCAGCGCGACGCCGTAGGAGTAGGCGGCGTCTCGGTGCACGATCGCGCTGAACGCGTCGACGGTGTCGCCGTGCAGCAGGATGTCGACCTTGACCAGCTCGGAGGCCTGCTCCCCGGTCGGCTCGTAGTCGAGTGACGCGTAGCCCTTGGTGCGCGACTTCAGCTGGTCGAAGAAGTCGAAGACGATCTCGGCCAGCGGCAGCGTGTAGCGCAGCTCCACCCGGTCCGCGGACAGGTAGTCCATGCCCTGAAGCTGGCCACGCTTGGACTGGCAGAGCTCCATGATCGCGCCGATGTAGTCGCTGGGCGAGAGGATGGTGGCGCGGACGACGGGCTCGCGGACCTCCTCGATCTTCCCCTCCGGGAACTCCGACGGGTTGGTCACCTCGTGCTCGCTCCCGTCCTCCATGGTGACGTGGTAGACCACGTTCGGCGCGGTGGAGATCAGGTCCAGCCCGAACTCGCGCTCCAGCCGCTCCCGGACGATCTCCATGTGCAGCAGGCCGAGGAACCCGCACCGGAAGCCGAAGCCGAGCGCCCCGGACGTCTCGGGCTCGTAGGACAGCGCGGCGTCGTTCAGCTGCAGCTTGTCCAGCGCGTCGCGCAGGTCCGGGTAGTCGTCGCCGTCGATCGGGTACAGCCCGGAGAACACCATCGGGTGCGGGTGCTGGTAGCCGCCAAGCGGGGTGGTGGCCGGCGCGTTCTGCGAGGTCACCGTGTCACCGACCCGGGACTGCCGGACGTCCTTGACGCCGGTGATCAGGTAGCCGACCTCGCCGACGCCGAGATCGGGGGTCTTGGTGGGCTCGGGGCTGATCACGCCGACCTCGAGCATCTCGTGCACCGCACCCGTGGACATCATCTTGATCCGGTCCCGGTGGCTGAGCTTGCCGTCGACCACCCGCACGTAGGTGACCACCCCGCGGTAGGTGTCGTAGACCGAGTCGAAGATCAGCGCCCGCGGCGGGGCGTCGGGGTCGCCTACCGGCGGCGGGGTCTGCGTGACGATCTCGTTGAGCAGCTCCTCGACCCCGTCCCCGGTCTTCGCCGAGACCTGGAGCACCTCGGACTCGTCGCAGCCGATGATGTGCGCGAGCTCGGCGGCGTACTTCTCCGGCTGCGCCGAGGGCAGGTCGATCTTGTTCAGCACCGGGATGATGTGCAGGTCGGCGCCCAGAGCGAGGTAGAGGTTGGCCAGCGTCTGCGCCTCGATGCCCTGCGCGGCGTCGACCAGCAGGATCGCGGCTTCGCAGGCGGCCAGCGAGCGGGACACCTCGTAGGTGAAGTCCACGTGGCCGGGCGTGTCGATCATGTTGAGCACGAAGCCCCGCCCGTCGTACTCGCCCGCCGTGACCGTCCACGGCATCCGGACGGCCTGGGACTTGATGGTGATGCCGCGCTCGCGCTCGATGTCCATCCGGTCCAGGTACTGCGCCCGGGCGGTCCGCTCGTCGACGACGCCGGTCAGCTGCAGCATCCGGTCCGCCAGCGTCGACTTGCCGTGGTCGATGTGCGCGATGATGCAGAAGTTACGGATGATCGCCGGATCGGTGCGCCCCGGCTGCGCCACCCGACGAAGCGTCCCCGGCGTGCTCTTGCCGGTCGCGCGGCCTGCGGGGTCGGACGGCGCTGGACTCCGCGGTGCTGGATTGTTTGGGGGCACGAACTTCTTCCGGTGTCGACGTCGTAGGGCCTACCGATGTCGGTACGGCAACCGCGACGCATAGGTCGCGTTATCGACACGATATCGGTACGCCGGGCGCGGGACCGCGGCCGGAGCGGAGCCGACCAGGACAATGACGACATGACACCGGCAGCCGATGACAGGGGCAACCGGCCGTCCCCGCCGCGCGGCGTGTCGCTGTCGGCGGGCCCGCTGCCCGATCCCGGGGACCTGTCCCGGCCCCGGGACCCGGCCACCGCGCCCCAGGTCCCGCACGGGCAGACCGCCCGTCGGCTGGAGTGGGTGCACCTGCCGCCCGTCGTACGTCGCCTCGTCGAGCAGCGCCTCGGCTGCCGTGTCGCCGGAGCCAAGTCCGCCGGCGGCGGGTACACCTCCGGCTTCGCCTCGGTGCTCACCGGCGAGAACGGCCGGCGGATCTTCGTGAAGGCGGCCAGTCGGAAGGCGCAGGCCGCGGCCGCGCAGGCGTACGCCGAGGAGGCCCGCAAGCTGCGGGCCCTGCCCCTCGGCCTGCCGGTGCCGCGGCTGCTCTGGGTGCACCAGGACGACCTGTGGGTGGTGCTCGGGCTGGAGCACGTCGACGGGTGGCCACCGGCCCGGCCCTGGAGGACGGACCAGCTCGACCGGTGCCTCGACGTGCTGGAAAGCCTGGGCAGCTCGCTCACCCCACCCCCGCCCACGGTGAAGCTGCGCCCGCTCAGCGCACCGGAGGAGTTCGGCGGGATGCTCGCCAGCTGGGAGCAGGTGCGCGCCCTCACCCCGGACTGGCCGCACCTGGCGGAGGCGGCCGCGCTCGCCGGCCGGTACGAGCAGGCACTGCGCGGCGACACGCTCGTGCACACCGACGCCCGCGACGACAACTTCGTGCTGGGCACCGACCGGGCCGTGCTCTGCGACTGGAACTGGCCGGCGCTGGGCCCGGCGTGGGTGGACAGCGTGCTGCTTCTGATCTCCGCGTTCGGGGACGGGCTGGACGCCGACGCGCTGATCGCGGAGCGGCCGCTGACCAAGGACGCCGACCCCGCCGACGTGGACAGCCTGCTGGCGCTGGTGTGCGGGTACTTCCTGCAGCACCGACACGACCCGCCGCGCACCGCCTCGCCCTGGATCCGGGTGCACCAGGCGTGGTACGCCGACGCGACCTGGGCCTGGCTGGCCCACCGCCGCGGATGGGCGTGAGGCCGCGCGCGGCAGGCACCCGGATCGGCTACCTCGCCGTGCCCGGGGCCGTCCGCGCCTGGGTGGAGCAGACCCTCGGCTCCCCGGTGGTGAACACCGCTGAGCAGGTCGGCGGCATGTCGCCGGGCTGCGCGACCCGGCTGCGGTGCGCGGACGGCACCCGCGCGTTCGTGAAGGCGGTCGGCCCGGAGCTGAACGCGCTCACCCCCGGACTGTTCCGGCACGAGATCACCGTGCTGGAGCACCTCGGCCCCGACCCCCTGTGGGCTGGCCTGCTCGCGTCGTACGACGAACCCGGCGGCTGGGTCACGCTGCTGATGGAGGACGTGGAGGGCAGGCATCCGAACCTGCGAGACCCAGCGGAGGCGGAGGTCGTCCTGGAGGCGACCGACCGGCTCGTGGACCGGCTCGCGGGGCTCGGCGAGGGCCTGGAGATCGCCCCGCTCGACCGGTCACTGGCCAGGTACGCGCAGATGTGGCCACACCTTCACGACATCCCCCTGCCGGCCTGGGCCCGGGACGTGGCGCCGAACATGGAGGCCGCGCTGGAGGACCTCCGCCAGGCGGCGATCGGCGACCACCTGTGCAACTTCGACGTCCGCAACGACAACATGCTGCTGCGGCCCGACGGGACGCTGGTCTTCGTCGACTGGGGGATGTCCCGCGTCGGGCCGGCGTGGCTGGACCCGCTCGTGCTCCGGCTGGAGTGGGCCGAGCTCGCGCTGTTCGACGAGCTCGTCGCCACGTCCCCGGCGCTGGCCGCTCTGGGCGACGAGCACGTCAGCTGCTTCCTGTTCGCGTTGGGCGCCTGGCTCGCCTACCGCACCGCCACCGACGACACCGGCCCGCCCGGCCTGGACGCGTTCCGCACCCTGGAGTCCGCCAGGTTCCTCGAGGGCGCTCGCCGCCGGCTGGGCGCCTGATCGCCGATTTGGGCGCCCTGCGGCGCCGCTGGTATCGTTGCAGGTCGCGTGCCCGGACCCGTGTGCCCGGTCACGATCCCGAACCGATCCCGAGAGACACAGTCGAGGCTTGCCCCGTGGCGAACATCAAGTCCCAGATCAAGCGCAACCGGCAGAACGAGGCTGCGCACGAGCGCAACAAGTCGGTCAAGTCTGCGCTCAAGACGGCGATCCGCAGGTTCCGCGAGGCCGCCGACGCTGGTGACGCCGAGCAGGCCCGCGAGCTCGCCAAGGCCGCCAACCGCAGGCTGGACAAGGCCGTCTCGGCCGGCGTGATCCACAAGAACCAGGCCGCCAACAAGAAGTCGGCGGTCTCCAGGCGGGCCGCCGCGCTCTGACGCCGCACTCTCACAGACCCTCGGCAAGGCGCCGCACTCCCCTCGCGGAGGCGGCGCCTTCTGCGTGTACCGGTGGTTGAGCGAAGCGAGCGTCTCGAACCACCGCTCAGCGACCGGTGCGTGCGCCGGTCACAGTGAGCACCATCCGCTCCAGGGAGTACGACGCGTCGCTGGCCGCACCCTTGACGTCCGCATCGGCCTGGGCGACAGCCCGGATGGCCCGGGCAAGGCCCGGCTCGTCCCAGCCCCTCGCCTGATCCCGGAGGATCCGCACCTTCCACGGCGGCACCCCTGCCTCCCGGGCCAGGTCGGCCTCCCGCAGCCCCCGCGGCGCGGACTTGTACCGGGCCAGCCCCCGCAGCCCCGAGGCGAACGCGCTGGTCACCAGCACCGGCGCGGTGCCGCTCTCCAACGCCCAGCGCAGCTCCTCGAGCGCCGCCGCGGTGCGGCCGTAGATCGCCGCGTCGGCGACCGCGAAGCCCTTCACCTCCGCCCGGCCGCCGAAGTACCGGCGCACCACCGCGGCGGTCAGCGGCTCCCCCGCAGCGTCGCTGCACAGCTGGTCCGCGGCGGCCGCCAGGGCCCGGAGGTCCTGACCCACCGAGGCGACCAGCAGCTCGGCGGCGTCCTCGGCGATCCGTCCCCCGTGCGAGCGCACCTCCGCGGACACGAACCGGGGGAACTCTGACGGCTTGAGCGCTGCGGACTTCACCTCGGTGACCGACTTCTGCTTGCGCAGCTTGTCCAGCAGGCCCTTGCCCTTCTGACCGCCGGAGTGCACCAGCACCAGGCCCACATCGTCGGCCGGTGCGGCGGCGTAGTCGACCAGCCCGGCGTGCGCCTCGTCGGGCAGGTTCTCCAGCTCGCGCACCACGACGCACCGGTTGGAGGAGAACAGCGACGGCGCGGCCAGGTCCGCGAGCACGGCCATGCTCACCTGGTCGGCCGAGGTCTGGCTGACCTCCGCCTCCGCGTCGTACGACCGGACCGCGGCCAGCGCTGCGCTCACCGTCCGCTCGTTGAGCAGCTCCTCCGGCCCGGTCACCAAGATCACGTGGCCGAGGACGTCGGGCCCCTTCGGTGTCGCCATGATGCGCAAAGCCTGCCACAGCCCGCCGACAGGTCACTTGCGGGTGACCACCCGGAGCTGGTGGTCGCGCACCACGACCGCGACGGCGCCGTCGAGGTCGGTACGACGCACCGCCATCCCGTCCCGGTGCAGCAGCCGGACCGTGCCGGGAGCCGGGTGGCCGTAGTCGTTCACCGCCCCGACCGAGATCACCGCCAGCCGGGCGCCGAGCGAGCCGAGCAGCGCCGGGTCCTGGTACCTGCTGCCGTGGTGCGGCACCTTCAGCACGTCGACGCGCAGCCGGGGGTAGTCACGGTGCAGGATCTGCTGCGCCTCGGGCTCCATGTCCCCGCTCATCAGGATCGAGATCCCGCCCACCCGGGCCAGCAGCACCAGGCTGGCGTTGTTGGCGATGGAGCCCTCCTCGGCGTTGGCGTCGCCGTAGAGCTCCCGCGCCGGCCCGATGACCTGCCAGGTCAGGTCGCCGACCCGGTCCACCTCGCCGTACGACGGGACGCGCAGGGGCACGTGCGCGGCGCGGACCCACCGCCCCACCTGCGCGGCTCCCTCGGGGGGCACCCGGGTCGCGGTCACGTCGACGACCCCGACCGGCCAGCCGGCGAGCACCGCCGGCAGCCCGTCGATGTGGTCGGCGTGGAAGTGGGTGAGCACCACGACCGGGATGCGCTCCACGGCCAGCCTGGTCAGGCAGCGGCTGATCAGTGGCGGGTCCGGACCGGTGTCGACGACGACGGCGGCGCCGTGGCCGGCGTTGAGCACCAGCCCGTCGCCCTGGCCGACGTCGCAGGCGACCAGCACCCAGCCGGCGGGCGGCCATCCGGGCGTCGGCAGCGGCCGGGTGACCACGACGGCCAGCAGCAGCGCGCCGCCGGCGCACCACCAGCGGTGCGCGAGCAGCCGGGGCAGGGCGAGCGCCGCGACCAGGCAGACTCCCGCCAGCGCGGCCACCGCCAGCGCGCCGGCCGACCAGTCCAGCGCCGCGGTGGGCAGCCGGGCGGTGTGCTCGGCGACGGTGACGATCCACCAGGCGAACCAGCCGGCCACCCGGCCGCAGACCAGCCCCAGCGGCGGCAGGACGAGGACCACCAGCCCGCCGACCAGGCCGAGCACCGTCGCGGGGCCCACCGCGGCGGCGACCAGCATGTTCGCCAGCACCGCGACCAGGCTGACCCGGCCGGAGATCGCCGCGATCACCGGCGTGCACACCAGCTGCGCGGCGAACGGCACCGCCACCGCCTCGGCGGCCCAGCGCGGCAGCCAGGTCATCAGCGCGTCCCGCCACGCCGGGGCCAGGAACAGGATGCCCGCGGTGGCCAGCGTGGACAGCACGAACCCGAGCGACGTGGCCAGCCACGGGTCGAACAAGAGCAGCGCGACCACCGCCACGCCCAGCGCTCGACCGCCGCGCTGCCGGCCGTTGGAGCCCATCCCGACCAGCGCCACCGAGCCCATCGCCGCGGCGCGCAGCACGCTCGGCTGGCCCCGGGCGAGGAGGACGAAGCCGAGGACCCCCAGCGCTCCGACCGCCACCAGGCCGCGGGCGCGGACTCCGGCCCCCCGGGCCACGATGAGCAGGAAGCCGACCAGCAGGGTCAGGTTCGTGCCGGACACCGCGGCCAGGTGGGTGAGCCCGGAGACCTGCAAGTCCTGCACGAGCTGGTCGGACATCGTGGTGTCCTCCCCGTCGACCAGCGCCGGCAGCAGGGCCCGCTCGTCCGGTCCGAGGGGTGCCGCGGCAGCGCGGATCCCGGCCCGCACTGCCGCGGCCGCGTCCAGCAGCGGCCCCGGCTCGGCAAGCACTGTCGGGGCTCTGGTCGTGGACAGCACCCCGGCGAGGTCGGCGCTGTCAGACGGTCTGAGCCGGCCCTGGAGGCGCACGCTGCTGCCCAGCGGTACGGCGACCAGGGAGCTGTCCCCGAACACCAGCACCGGCACGCTCGTGGCTCGGAAGACCTCGCCGGCCGACACCCGTTCGGCGCGTAGCCGCAGCATGCCGAACGGGCCGTATCTTCCCTGCTTGACCACCGGGTCCGACGTGACCGTGCCGGTGACGGTGGCGAACGCCTGGTGCCGGGCGAGCACGGCCACCGGACTCGCCCGCACGGCGTGCACGTGCAGCACGGCGACCCACGCGGCCGCGGCGGCGACCATCAGCACCCCGGCCACGGCCGTCGTGCGCCCGACCACGAACCGGCGACCGCGCAGCCGCCGCCCGGTGACCAGCCAGGCACCGGCGAGCGCACCGGCCGGCAACAGCACCCCGACCAGCACCCCCTCCGGCAGCAGGAAGCCAGCGAGCGCCCCCACCCAGGCACCGGCGGCCAGCAGCACCGCCCGCAGGTCCGGGACCGTCACAGCGTCACGAACGGCGCGATTTCCGCCAGCGTGGCGTCCCCGATCCCGGACACCTCGAGCAGCTGGTCCACCGCGGTGAACGGGCCGTGCGCGCTCCGCCATTTGAGGATCGCGTCCGCGGTGACCGGTCCGACCCCGGGCAGCGACTCGAGCTCCGGCTCGGTCGCGCTGTTCAGGTTCACCATTCGGGTGGTCGCCGCGGCGCCGGGCACGGAGGCGGCCGGGGCCGCCACCCCGGCAGGCGGCGGCAGCCCGACCAGCACCTGCTCTCCGTCCACCAGCGGGCGCGCGAGGTTCAGCGCCCTCAGGTCCACCTGGCGGCGCGCTCCCCCGGCCGCCTGCAGCGCGTCGACCACGCGCGACCCCGCCGGCAGCGTGACGATGCCCGGATGACGGACCTTGCCGGCCACGTCGACGACCAGCCGGCTCGGCGACGGCACCGGGGCGGCCGCCGGGGTGACCAGCGCGGCCGGTTGCCGGACGGTCCTGGCCGGATGGTGCACCGGCCTGGAGCTGGGCACGGCAGTGCCCGCCGGGTCGGCCCGCAGCACGAACCACGCGCTGGCACCGAGCGCGGCCGCGACCAGCAGCGCCACCACGGTCAGGTGGGACGCGCCGAGCTGCACCCGCCCCTGCAGCGTCGGAGGCAGCCGGTCGTGCAGCCAGCCGCCGACCCGGTCGGCCGGCCGCGTGGCGCGTCGGGCGTGCCGGCCGGCAACGACGAGCGCTGCCGATGGCGGCGCTGAGCCCAGCCGGCCGGGCTCACCGTCCCCGGTCGGGCCGCCGGGCTCCGACCCTCCCCGCGATGGACGTGGCGCGGAGGGGGTCCCCGATCCGGACCGGAGCCCGGCGAGCTCGGCGCTGAGCAGCTCCAACCGTCGCCGAGTCATCTCGGCGACGTCGTCGCTGGCTGGGTTGCGGGAGCGCATGCGCCGAACCTAGGAGCCGCCGCACGGAGCCGGAAGGACCTCTTTCTCGGCTGTGGACAACCCGCCCGGCACGGCCGGCTGTGGACCTTGCCGGGTCAGCGAGGAGCGATGACGACGGCGACCATCCCGGGCCCGGCGTGCGCGCCGATCACCGGTCCGACCTCGACCGAGAGCACCTGCCGGCCGCCCAGGTTCTCGGCGAGCCGCTCGCGCAGCCGCTCGGCCAACCGGTCTGCCTGCTCGGGGTTGGCCAGGTGCGCCACGGCGACGTCCACCTGCTCCGCGTCGGCGGCAGCGATCGCCAGATCACCCAGCCGGGTGAGCGCGCGCGCCGAGGTGCGCACCTTCTCGAGCGTGTCGACGCGCCCGTCGCTCACGGTGAGCAGCGGCTTGACGGCCAGTGCCGATCCGAGCAGCGCGGCGGCGGCGCCGATGCGCCCGCCCCGGTGCAGGTACTCCAGCGTGTCGACGTAGAACAACGACGTGGTCGCCGCCGCCCGGGTAGCGGCGGCCTCCGCGGCGTGCTCCGCCGAGCCGCCGCCGTCGAGGACGTCGGCTGCGGTGACCACCGCGAAGCCGACGCCCATGCCCACCTGCCGGGTGTCCACGACGTGCACCGGCACCGGTGCCTCGCGGGCCGCCGCGCGCGCCGACTCGTAGGTGCCGCTGAGCTCACCGCTCAGGTGGATCGAGACGATCTGCACGGCCCCCTCGGCGGCCACCTTCCGGTACGTCTCGGCGAAGGCGGACGGCGTCGGCCGCGAGGTGCGAACACGGGTCCGGGCGCGCAGCGCCTCGGCGATCCGCTGGGGTGTCGCCGGGCCGTCCGCCCCTTCGTCGTACGACGTGTCGCCGACCACCACCTGGAGCGGCACCACCGTGATCCCACGCTCGGCGACCGTCTCGCGCGGCAGCGACGCGACCGAGTCGGTGACGAGAGCGACCGGCCGGGACATGGACCGAAGGCTACCGGGCATGCTGAAGGGCAACTCTCGACGAAGGAGATCAGATGCGCGTGGTGATCGCAGGCGGACATGGCAAGGTCGCGCTCCGGCTCGAGCGCCGTCTCACGGACGCCGGTGACCAGGCGGTCGGCGTGGTCCGCAATCCCGACCACGTGGCCGAGGTGCAGGCGACCGGTGCGGAGGCGGTGGTCCTCGACCTGGAGCACGCAGACGTGGACGCGCTCGCCGAGGTGGTGCGCGGCGCCGACGCCGTGGTGTTCGCAGCCGGTGGTGGGCCGAGCAGTGGCGCGGCGCGCAAGGAGACCGTGGACAAGGGCGCGGCGCTGCTGCTCGCGGATGCCGCGGAGCAGGCCGGAGTGCGCCGCTACCTGATGATCTCCTCCATGGGCACCGACCGGGCCGACCCGGACAGCGACGACATCTTCTCGGTCTACCTCCGAGCCAAGAAGGCCGCCGACGACGACCTGCGTTCCCGCGACCTCGACGCGACGATCGTGCACCCCGGCCGGCTGACCGACGATCCCGGCACCGGACGGGTCCGGGTCGGCAGGCTGGAGCGCGGTGAGGTGACCCGCGAGGACGTGGCCGCGGTGCTGGTGGCCGCCCTGCACGACGCCCGCACAGTCGGTAAGGACTTCGACCTGCTCGGCGGCGACCAGCCGATCGCGGAGGCGCTCGCCTCGCTCTGATCCGCTGCCGCGGCGTCGCCGGGCCGTCGTACTCCCCATGGGGTGGCCCGGGCCGCCGTACTCCCCATGGGGTGGCCCGGGCCGTCGTACTCCCCATGGGGCGACCCCGACCGCCGTACTCCCCATGGAAAAGGGAAGCCTCCCACGGTGCATTCACCATGGGAGGCTTCCCTCTACCAGGGCACCCTGGTAAAGAGCCCGAGGCGCTCAGCCGGTGACCAGGTTCACCAGCTTCGGGGCACGCACGATCACCTTGCGCACCGGCCGGCCCTCCAAGGCCCGCTGCACCTGCGCGTCGGCCAGCGCCATCGCCTCCAGGTCGGCCTCGGAGATCGCCGGGCTGACCTCCAGCTTCGCGCGCAGCTTGCCCTGGACCTGCACGATCGCGGTGATCGTGTCCTCGACCAGCAGCGCCTCATCGACCGTGGGCCAGCCGGCGTTCGCCACGGTCGGCTGATGACCCAGCCGGGCCCACATCTCCTCCGCGGTGTACGGCGCGACCAGGCTCAGCAGCACCGCCACCGCCTCGGTGGCCTCGCGCACCGCCGGGTCCGCGGGCCCGCAGCCGCTGTCGATGGCCTTGCGGGTGGCGTTGACCAGCTCCATGATCCGGGCCACCAGCACGTTGAACCGGTGGTCCTCGACCAGCGCGGCGGCGTCGTGCACGGTCTTGTGGGTCACCTTGCGCAACGCGACGTCCCCGCCGTCGTGGGCCACCCCGACGGGAGCGGAAACGTCACCGCTCAGCCGCCAGGCGCGCTGCAGGAACTTCAGCGATCCACCCGGGGACATGTCCGCCCAGTCGATGTCGTCCTCCGGAGGGCCGGCGAACACCAGCGTCAGGCGCACCGCGTCCACACCGTACTCGTCGATCATCTGCCCCAGGTCGACGCCGTTGCCCAGGGACTTGCTCATCGCCCTGCCCTGGTTGATGACCTGGCCCTGGTTCAGCAACGCCTCGAACGGCTCCTCGAAGTCGACCATGCCCATGTCGAACAGCACCTTGGTGAAGAACCGGCTGTACAGCAGGTGCAGGATCGCGTGCTCCACACCTCCGACGTACTGCTCGGCCGGCATCCACCGCCGCACCGCCTCGGGGTCGAACGGCCCGTCTGCGTAGTGCGGCGAGCAGTAGCGCAGGAAGTACCACGAGCTGTCCACGAACGTGTCCATCGTGTCGCTGTCCCGCTTCGCCGCTCCCCCGCACGCTGGGCAGTCGACGTTCACCCAGTCCTCGGCAGCCGCCAGCGGCGAGGTGCCCTTGGGCTTGAGATCGGCGCCCCGCAGGTCGGGCAGTACGACGGGCAGCTGCTCGTCGGGGACCGGGACCTCGCCGCACGACGGGCAGTGCACGATCGGGATCGGGCAGCCCCAGAACCGCTGCCGGGACAGCAGCCAGTCGCGCAGCCGGAAGTTCACCGCCGACCGGCCGCGGCCCTCGGCCTCCAGCCGCTGCACGATCCGGGCGATGCCGCTGGCCTTGTCGGTCAGCCCGTCCAGGTCGCCGGAGTTGACGTAGGCGCCGTCTCCGGGCGTGGCCACGAACGTCTCGGCGGGGTCCGGCTCGCCGGTGTCCACGACCATGCGCACCGGCAGGTCGAACGCCTTGGCGAAGTCCAGGTCGCGCTGGTCGTGCGCCGGCACCGCCATCACCGCGCCGGTGCCGTAGTCGGCCAGCACGTAGTCCGCGGCCCAGACCGGGATCCGCTCCCCGTTGACCGGGTTGGTCGCGAACCGGCCCAGGAAGACGCCCGTCTTGGCGCGCTCGGTGGACAGCCGGTCGATGTCGGTCTCCCTGCGCACCTGCTCGACGTAGGCCTCGAACGCCTCGCGCTGCTCGGGCGCGCAGATCTCGTCGGCCAGCCTGGCGTCCGCGGCAACCACGAAGAACGTGGCGCCGTACAGCGTGTCCGGACGGGTGGTGAAGACGGTCACAGTCCTGTCGACCCCGCCCGCAGTGTCTTCGATGTCGAAGTCGACGTAGGCGCCCTCGGACCGGCCGATCCAGTTGCGCTGCATCGCCAGCACCCGGTCCGGCCAGCTGTCCTTCAGGCCCTCCATGTCGTCCAGCAGCCGCTGGGCGTAGTCGGTGACCTTGAAGTACCACTGGGTCAGCTCGCGCTTGGTCACCTCGGCGCCGCACCGCTCACACATGCCCTGCACGACCTGCTCGTTGGCCAGCACGGTCTGGTCGTTCGGGCACCAGTTCACCGGCGACGACTTGCGGTAGGCCAGCCCGCGCTCGCGGAAGCGCAGGAACAGCCACTGTGTCCACCTGTAGTAGTCCGGGTCGGAGGTGTGCAGCCGCCGGGACCAGTCGAAGGCCAGCCCGTAACGGCGGATCGACTCCGCCTGGGTCTCGATGTTGGCGTACGTGTAGGTCGCCGGGTGCTCGTCGCGCCTGATCGCGGCGTTCTCGGCGGGCAGGCCGAAGCTGTCCCAGCCGATCGGGTTCAGCACGTCGTACCCCTGCAGCCGCCAGAACCGGGCGATCACGTCGTGCAGCGCGAACACCTCGGCGTGCCCCATGTGCAGGTCGCCGCTCGGGTAGGGGAACATCGTCAGCGCGTAGCGGCGCGCCTCGTTGGGCTCCGAGGCGTCGTCCCGGGCCTGGAAGGGGTTCAGCTCCTCCCAGACCTTGCGCCACTTCTCCTGGGTGGCGACGACGTCGTACCCGGAGCCTCCGGGGCGCTCGGTGGTCGCCGTGTCCGTCGTACTGCCGCCGCTCTGGCTCATCGCGGTTCCTTCTGTGCTGATCCCTTGGGGGTTCACTCTCGCGGTCATCGGGGTCTGCTCCTGTCGTGGCTGGGGCACAAAAAAACCCCTCGGGCAGAGGGGTTGCCGCGTCGACGTCAAGTCTTGGTCAACGCGGCCGGCCAAGAAGCAGAGCCTTGCGCATGCGCACATGGTACCGCAGCGTCAGGGGACGGTCACGAAGGACAGCCGGCCGATGCCGTACTGCGGGAAGCCGACGGCCAGGTCCAGACGCCGGCCCAGTGCCCGGGCCAGCGCGACGACGTCGGCGGGCGGGTCGATCTGCGGAGGGTACGACGCGTAGCGGCGCACCCGGTCCCCGAACAGGCCGGCCAGCCCGTCGAGCAGCCCGTCGAGCCGGTCGGCGAGCACCGGACCCAGCCGGCGATGCTTCCAGACCTCCTCCAGCCCACCGACCGGGAGCCGGGCGACGGTCGCGGCCAGGTAGGCCGAGCAGCGCAGGTCGGCGCTCACCACCGCGCGGGTGCGCATCCGCTCGTCGACGTACACCGCGTGGGTGGCCGGCTCCTGCGACCCCGGCGCGTACGGCACGCCCGGCGCCACCTGCGGCGGCCGGCCGAGCAGGTCCTCGAGCAGGTCCCGCACCGCCTTGGGCGTCGGAGGGGCGGTGGGCATGGCGCTCATACTATGGTCGGGGACCATGAAGGTTCTCGTCACCGGCGGCGCCGGCTACATCGGATCGACCACGGCCAAGGCCCTCGAGGAGGCCGGCCACACCCCGGTCATCCTGGACTCCCTGCTCACCGGACCGCGCGTGTTCGTGCGCGACCGGATCTTCTACGAGGGCGACATCGCCGACCGGGACCTGCTGACTCGCGTCTTCGATGAGCACCCAGACATCGAGTGCACCATCCACATGGCGGCCCGGATCATCGTGCCGGAGTCGGTGGAGCAGCCGTATGAGTACTACCGCGACAACGTCGCGAAGTCCCTCGAGCTGTTCGACCAGCTCGAGAAGCTCGGCAAGCCCCGCGTGCTGTTCAGCTCCTCGGCCTCGCTGTACGCCATGGTCGAGGACTTCGAGGTCACCGAGAACTCGCCGCTGGACCCGCCCTCGCCGTACGCCCGCACCAAGCGGGTGATGGAGATGGCGCTCACCGACATGGCCGCGGCCACCGACCTGCGCGCGATCATCCTCCGCTACTTCAACCCGATCGGCTCCGACCCCGACCTGGAGTCGGGCATCTACGTCAAGGAGCCCACCCACGTGCTGGGCCAGCTCGTGATGGCCGCCCAGGGGCAGAAGGACGCATTCACGATCACCGGCACCGAGCACCCGACCCGCGACGGCACCGGCATCCGCGACTACATCCACGTCTGGGACCTCGCCAAGGCCCACGTGGTCGCGGTGGAGAACTTCGACAAGGTGCTGGACGTCGTGCAGGCCCCGAGCACGATCATCAACGTGGGCACCGGGTCCGGGGTCACCGTGCGCGAGCTGGTCGCCTCCTTCGAGCGGGTCTTCGGCAGGCAGGTCCCGCTCCGGGAGGCCCCGCCGCGGCCCGGCGACGCGGTCGGCGCGTTCGCCAACGTCGACAAGGCCCGCGACGTGCTCGGCTGGACCGCGGACCTCAGCATCGACGACGGCATCGGCTCGGCGCTCGCCTGGGGGCGCAAGCGCAAGGAGATCCTCGGCTACGACTGAGCCGACTTGTCAGGCGGGTGACCGCCTCTGGCCGGTCACCCGCCTGACAACTCGGTGTCTAGGGTGTGGTCCATGACGACCGTTCTGGACATGTTCCGCCTCGACGGCAGGGTGGCCATCGTCACCGGCGCGTCCTCAGGTCTGGGGGTGGCGTTCGCCCGCGCGCTCGCCGAGGCCGGTGCCGACGTGGTGCTCGGCGCCCGCCGCGTCGACCGGCTCGAGGAGACCAAGCGGCTCGTCGAAGCCACCGGCCGACGCGCGCTGGTGGTGAAGACCGACGTCGCCTCCCCCGAGGAGTGCCAGAGCCTCGTCGACGCGGCGATGGAGGCCCTCGGCCGCGTCGATGTGCTGGTGAACAACGCAGGCGTCGGTACGGCGGTCCCGGCCACCCGTGAGACCCCCGACGAGTTCCGCCGGGTCATCGACGTCAACCTCAACGGCTGCTACTGGATGGCGCAGGCGTGCGGCCGGGTCATGCAGCCGGGCAGCAGCATCGTCAACATCAGCAGCGTGCTCGGCATCACCACCGCCGGGCTCCCCCAGGCGGCGTACTCCGCCAGCAAGGCCGGTCTGATCGGGCTGACCCGCGACCTCGCCCAGCAGTGGACCGGACGCAAGGGCATCCGCGTCAACGCGCTCGCCCCCGGGTTCTTCGAGTCCGAGATGACCGCGCAGTACCCGGACGGCTACCTCGCCGCGATGGCGCCCCGGATGCCCGCCGGACGCGAGGGCGACCCCCGCGAGCTCGCCGCGGCACTGGTGTTCCTCGTCTCCCCCGCCGCCGGCTACGTCACGGGGCAGACGCTCGCCGTGGACGGCGGTCTGACGATCACGTAGTGACTTTGTGGGTCCGATGAGGCTCACAATGGAGCATGAGCACACCTTCGAACCTCCGCCGGCTCCGCGAGGGACTGAACCTGCAGTTCCCGATGTCGCTCGGCGTCTACGACAGGTACGAGGACGCCCAGCGCGCCGTGGACTACCTCTCCGACAACCACTTCCCGGTCGAGAACTGCATGATCGTCGGCACCGACCTGAAGCAGGTCGAGCGGGTCACCGGCCGGCTCACGACCGGCCGGGTCGCGCTCGGTGGCGTGCTGTCCGGGCTCTGGATCGGCCTGTTCGTGGGGCTGATCTTCTCCTTCTTCGGCCGGGGCAACACGGTCGGCATCATCGCCTCCACCGTGGGAATCGGGGCGCTGTTCGGCGTGATCTGGGCTCTGGTGGGGTACGCCGCGACGCGCGGACGTCGCGACTTCACCTCGATCAGCCAGGTGGTGGCCACCCGGTACGAGGTGCTCGTCGAGCACAAGTTCGCCGCCCAAGGCAAGGAGATGCTCGCCCAGATGCCGGGAGGCCCGAGCCCCTTCGACGGCTGAGGAAGCTCGGCGCGGTGGTGCATAGCAGCGTCCAGCCTGGGCAGAATCCGCGCAAGGACAGGAGGGACGATGAGTTTTGTGCGCGCTGCCGCCTCTCCGGCGACGGTCGGTGAGATCACCGCCTGGTGGGCGGTGCTGGTCGGCGTCTGGCTGCTGACCCTCTCCTCCTCCGTCAACGCCGCCGAGGTCGTGGTCGCCGGAGCCTGTGCGATCCCGTGCGCCGTCACGGCCCAGCTGGCCAGATCGGCCGTGGGAGGCAAGTGGAGCTTCCGGGCCTCGTGGCTGACCTGGGTCGGTCCGCTGCTGTGGTCGGCGCTCTCCGACGCGGGACGGGTGCTCGCCGTCGCCGTACGTCGAGCCGGCGACGACCGCGCCGGGCACCTGTTCGAGGTTCCCCTGCCTGACGAGGGCGACGACGCGCACACCGCCGGCCGGGAGAGCCTTGCCGAGCTCACGATCTCCACCACCCCCGGAACGTTCGTCGTGCACGGGGATCCCGAGAAGCTGGTCATCCACTCCCTGACGCCCGGCAAGTCCCGGCTGGCCGAGACGGTGACTCGGTGAACCCGTGGATGCTCGGCTCGGTGGTCCTGCTGGCCGCCGGCCTCGGACCGGCTCTGTGGGTCGGCTCCCGCCACAGCCCGATGGAACGGCTGGTCGGCCTGGAGCTCGGTGGCGTGGTCACCACGCTGGTGCTGATGAGCATCGCCCAGGCGGTCGCCCAACCGTCGTACCTGATCGTGCCTCTCGTGCTGGCCGTGGTCTCCGTGGCCAGCACCCTGGTGTACACCCGTCTGCTGGCCCCACGCAGGTGAGCACGCCATGACACACATCCTCGCGGTGGCCTGCTACGCAGCAGGCGTGCTGATCACCGTCGTCGCGTCGCTGGCGATGCTGCTGCTGCGCGGCGCGCTGAACCGGCTGCACCTGGTCACCCTCACCACGACGCTGGGTGTGCCGCTGGTCGGGCTCGGGCTCTGCCTGCAGAACGGCTGGTCGATGACCACCGCGACGGTGGTGCTCTGCTGCGTGGTGCTCACCGCCAGCGGTCCGGTGCTCACCGCCGCCGCCGGCCGGGTGGCCGCCCAACGAGCGGGTCTGGTGGAGCAGGAGTCCCCGAAGTGACCGCGCTGCTGGTGCTCAGCCTGACCCTGGTCGGGGTGGCCGGAACCGCCGTGGTGGCCACCAGCCGCCCGGAGCGGCAGGTGGTCACCTACTCGCTGTTCGGGCTGACCCTCGGCGTGCTGTTCCTGGCGTTGCAGGCCCCGGACGTGGCGCTCTCCCAGATCGCCGTGGGTGCCGCGGTGATGCCGATGATGATCCTGCTGACGGTCCGCACCATGCAGAAGGACCTGAAGCAACGACGTGAGAAGGACGACTCGTGAGCCGGCGGGCGCGGCTCCTCGTGTTCCTGGTCGGCGGCGCGGCGGTGGCCGCGCTGTTCGCGATCGCGTTCCTGGACATGCCGCACTTCGGCCGGTCGGACCACCTCTACCGGGACCTCGCGGTGCCGGCCGCCGTCAGGCACGCCACCGCGAACGTGGTGTCGTCGGTGAACTTCGACCAGCGGGCGGTGGACACCTTCGGTGAGGAGACCATCCTGATCGCGTCGGTGGTCGGCACCGCTGCGCTGCTCCGCCCGGCCAGGGAGGAGACCGAGCGCCGGATCCCGGACACGGGGCGCACGCTGGGGGCCACCCGGCTGGTCGGCTACCTGATGCTGCCGGTGAGCCTGGTCATCGGGCTCGACGTGATCCTGCACGGGCACGTCACCCCCGGCGGGGGCTTCCAGGGCGGAGTGGTGCTCGCCACCGGCCTGCACCTGCTGTACGTGTCCGGCAGCTACCCGGCCCTGGACCGGCTGCGACCACTCGAGCTGTTCGACATCGGCGACGGCCTGGGCGCCGCCACGTTCGCCGCGGTGGGCCTGGCCGGGATCGCGTTCGCCGGCTCGTTCCTGGCGAACATGGTCAGCTTCGGGACGTTCGGCGCGCTGTTCTCCGCCGGCACCGTGCCCATCTTGAACGTGGCGGTCGGCCTGGAGGTCTTTGCCGGCATCGTGGCGATCCTCGCCAAGTTCCTGGACCAGGACATCACCGTGGTGAAGGAGGGCAGCGAGTGAACGTGTACGCCTACTTCGTGGCCGGCTGGCTGCTGCTCGCCGGCGGCTACGGCATCGTGCGCAGCAGGCACATGGTGCACGCGATCGTGTCGCTGGCCGTCTCCCAGGCCGGCACCTACGTGCTGCTGCTGGCCGTCGGCTACCAGAGCAACGTCACCGCTCCGGTGTTCGGCTCCACCGAGAAGCCGACCAAGCAGGTGGTGGACCCCGTCGTCCAGGCGATGACACTGACCGACATCGTGGTCTCCGCGACCGTGACCGCGCTGCTGCTTGCGCTGGCCGTGCAGGTCAACAAGCGGCAAGGAACCCTCGACCCCGACGAGCTCGTGGCGCTCGAGGGCTGAGCCAGCGCCAGTGACGACACGCGAAGGCACCGGATGACGGCGCAAGCGGCCGGGCACCTGCTGCCCCTGCTGGTGGCCGCCCCGATCCTGGTTGCCTGCCTGCTGGTCGCGGTCGGCCGGCGGCTGCCCCGGCTCGTCGTGGACGTGCTCGCCACCGGTACGGCGCTCGGGGTGACCGGAGTCGCGGCACTGCTGCTCGTCGTGACCGACCCCGGCCGGACGGTGTCCTGGTTCGGCGGCTGGACACCGGTGCACCGGCTGAGCGTTGGCATCCCGTTCGTCGCGGACTCGGTGAGCGCCGGGATCGCGTTGCTGGTCGGCGGGCTGATGAGCTGCGCGCTGCTCTACTGCTGGCGCTACTTCGACTCGGTGGAGGGCCACTTCCACGCGCTGATGCTGTTCTTCCTGGCCGGCATGGAGGGCTTCGCGCTGTCCGGCGACGTGTTCGACATGTTCGTCTTCTTCGAGGTGATGAGCGCTGCGGCGTACGCCCTCACCGGCTTCAAGGTGGAGGACGAGAGCGCGGTCGAGGGCGGGCTGAACTTCGGGATCGTCAACTCCCTGGGTGCCTACCTCTCGCTGACCGGGATCGGCATCCTCTATGCCCGGGTCGGCCAGCTGGGCCTCCCCCAGCTCGGCGACGCACTCTCCCACAAGCCGCCGGACGCGCTGGTGGTCGCAGCGTTCGTGCTGATCGTGACCGGGTTCCTGGTCAAGGCGGCCATGGTGCCGTTCCACTTCTGGCTCGCGGACGCGCACGCGGTGGCCCCGGCACCGGTGTGCGTGCTGTTCTCCGGGGCGATGGTCGAGCTCGGGCTCTACGGCACCGCCCGCGTCTTCTGGGTGGTCTTCGGGGAGACGATCCCGCTCGATGACATCCGTCGTACCTTCCTGATCCTGGGCGCTCTCACCGCGGTGCTCGGCGCGGTGATGTGCTTCACGCAGCGTCATCTGAAGCGGCTGCTCGCCTACTCCACCATCTCCCACGTCGGCCTGTTCATGATCGGGTTCGCGTGCCTCGACCCCGACGGGACCGCCGGTGCCGCGCTCTACGTGCTCGGCCACGCTGGGGTGAAGGGGGCCCTGTTCATGATCGTGGGTGTGCTGCTGGACAGGTACGGCAGCGTGGACGAACATCACCTCTTCGGCCGCGCCAAGGGCCAGCGGCTGATGGCGGTGCTGTTCTTCGCCAGTGCGCTCGGGCTGGCCGGCCTGCCTCCGTTCGGCACCGCACTGGGCAAGTCGCTGATCGAGGATGCCACCCTCGTGCACGGTTTCGACTGGGGGCCAGTGCTGTTCGTGCTGGTGTCCGCGGTCACCGCAGGCGCGGTGCTGCGGGCCGGGCTGCGGATCTACTTCGGGCTCGGACCGGAGCCGGCGGCCGACGATGCCGACAAGACCAAGGGAGAGGAGGAGCCGGACACCCCGCGATTGCAGCGGGTCCCGTTCACGATGATCGTGCCGATCGTGGTCCTGGTCCTCGGTGGGCTCGCGGCCGGCGTGGTGCCGCACGGCGGTCAGGCAGTCGCGCACGCCGCGGAGCGGCTGATCGACGGCAAGGGCTACATCGACCAGGCGCTGACCAACGCACCGCCCTCCGCCTTGCACCCGGAGCCGAAGGCCGACTGGACCACGCTGGGCGTGCTGCTCGGCGTGCTGTCCACCCTGCTGGCGTTCGGGTTCGCTGCGCTGGGGCTGTGGGCGCAGAAGCTGCCGCGGCCGGTGCAGGTGGTCAGCGTCGTGTTCCGTCCGGTGATGCGCGGGCTGCACCACCTCCACTCCGGCCACGTCGGCGACTACGTGGCCTGGCTGTTCGTCGGTGTCGCGGTGCTCGCCGGCTTGGTCGGCATCCCGCTGCGCTGATGCGTCGAACCGGCACTCGCGCAGAGTCGAACCGGCGCTCGCGCAGCATCATGGAGGAGAACCCCTGCAGCGGGGTGCGGTACTTGCCCTCCCAGTCCACGACGTCCTCGCGCCACAGTCGGTGCAGCAGGTGGTAGTTCTCGATGGCGAGCGGAATCCCGTCGCGGGGGTCTCGCCAGGTCCGAATCCCGCCAGCCTGGCGCGTCGGCTCGGCTCATGCTGGACCCATGAGCACAGCCACGAGGTATGACTTCAGGCTCCACGCACTCCCGAGCGACGTGCTCGCCGACGCCCGCGCCCGCGACGTCGACGCCGCCGGCCTGCCGGTCGAGCACCTCGTCGCCGGAGGCGGCGAGCCGCTGCGCTGCTGCCTGCGCGATGCCCGGGAAGGCGAGTGGCTGATTCTCTTCGCCCACACCCTCGACCTGCCAGCGAGCCCCTACCGGGAGACCGGTCCGGTGTTCGCCCACGCCGACCCGTGTCCCGGACCGGTCGGCACGTCGACGTACCCCGAGGACTGGCGCGGGCGACAGCAGGTGCTGCGGGCGTACGACGAGCGCGGCCGGATCCACCCGGCGACCACGATGCACGACGGGACCGACCCGGAAGCGGCGATCGACGCCGTGCTGGCCGCACCCGGTGTCGTGCTGGTGCACAGCCGGAACGTGCTCTACGGCTGCTACATGTTCACGGTGACCCGCGAGTGAACCCGATTCAGTCCACCCCGGGCACGATGCGCATGTCACGCACCGCTCCGCCATCGAGCATTGCGATCGCGTCTTGGTACGCCGGGCCGTCGTGCGCCGCACGTGCGGCCTCGACCGAGTCGAACTCGATGACCACCGTCCGGGTCTTCTCACCGGACTCATAGGTCTCATCGGGCAGGCCTCGAGCCACGTACCTGCCACCCGCGGCCCGAAGGGCGGGGCCGGCAAGCTCGGCATACGCCGCAACCTTGCCCTCGTCGACGATCTCCCGGTAGATGGTAATCCAGTAGGCGCTCATGGCCTCATCCTGCCCCTACCAGGACGGGCCCGTCCAAACGCCCCAGGCAACCGCCCTGGGTCACCGGCGCCGTCGCCGGCGACAGCCTGGTTCACGCGCCGCAGACGGGTTAGCGTGCCGGGCATGAGAAGAGAGCCGCACGAGAACGTGGCGACGGTGCTGGTCGATCCGCGTGTTCTCGGCGACCTCGAGCTCGAGCTGATGGCCCTGGACCTGCGGGTGTGGCCGGTGAGCACCGCGCCCATCTGCGCGGACGGCACTCGGCACGCGTTCCAGGTCCGGCGCCGGCTGTTGATGAGCCATCGCGGCGCGTGGGACCTGGCCGCTGACTGGGTGCCGGTCTGGATCGGCTTCGGCGCCAGCTGGCAGAACGGCGACGAGCCGCTGCCCTGGGCGGCACACGAGGCACTGTGGGCCGCGCTGGACTCCCGTGCGCAGCACGTGCGCTTCCAGCGCAGACTCGGCGGGGTCCCCCGCCTGCAGGTGCCGGACGACGCGTACCCCTGACCCGCCGGGCGCGAATAACATGGCCGTGGCAACCGTCAAGGTGCCGTATCGACGGCGCCGTGGCCGGGCCACGCTCATCAACCCTCTGACGGGACCGCAATGACCAACACGGAACAGGGCACGTCCACGGAAGGCGTCTTCGGACGACTGACCAACTACGGCGATCTCGGGTTCAGCAAGTTCATCCGGCGTGCCTTCCTCAGCTCGGCTGGACTCGACGACGAGGACCTCGACCGTCCCGTGGTGGGCATCGTCAACACGACCTCCGACTACACGACCTGTCACCGCGAGATGCCCCAGGTGGTCGAGGCGGTCAAGCGAGGCGTCCTCGAAGCCGGCGGGCTGCCGATGGTCTTCCCCGTGATGTCGCTCGGCGAGATCTTGACCAACCCGACCACGATGTTGTTCCGCAACCTGATGGCGATGGAGGTCGAGGAGCAGATCTCCTCACAGCCGATGGACGCCGTCGTGCTCGTCGGAGGTTGCGACAAGACGGTTCCCGCCGAGCTCATGGCCGCTGCGTCTGCGAACATCCCCGCCATCCAGCTCGTCGTCGGCCCGATGACCGTCGGCAACTACCAAGGCGAGCGCCTTGGCGCGTGCACGGACTGCCGTCGCATGTGGACCGAGCACCGAGCCGGCTCCATCGATGACGACCAGGTCATGAGGATCAACGCCGAGCTCGCGCCATCCGCCGGCACCTGCATGGTGATGGGCACTGCCTCGACGATGGGTTGCGTCGTCGAGGCACTCGGCATGGCATTGCCCTACGCAGGCACCGCCCCGGCCACCTCGTCCGAACGGCTCCGGCTCTCCGTGGCAACCGGACGGCAAGCTGTCATGCTCGCCCGCTCCGGGCCAAGACCGTCTGAGGTCATGACGCGGTCCGCGTTCAAGAACGCCATCACGGTGCTCTCGGCTGTCGCCGGCTCCACCAATGTGGTCATCCACCTGACCGCGATCGCCCGCCGACTCGGCATCGACATCGACCTCGACACGTTCCACGAGATCTCCCAGTCGACCCCCGTCCTCGTCGACTGCAAGCCGGCCGGCTCGAACTACCTGCCCGACATGCACCGCGACGGTGGCGTGCCAGCACTGATGAAGGAGCTCGAGGACGCCCTCGACCTCGAGGCAGTGACCGTCAGTGGCTTGACGCTTCGCGAGCAGCTCGCAGACGCCGAGCCGCCCCAGGATTGGCAGCACACGATCCGCACCCGGCAAGACCCCCTCAAGTCTCCGGGCGCGCTTGTCACCCTCCGCGGCTCCCTCGCCCCCCAGGGCGCACTCATCAAAGCTGCTGCCGCCTCGCCCCACCTGCTGGTGCACGAAGGCACTGCCCACGTGTTCGACTCGCTCGAGGAGGTCGAGGAGAGCCTCGACGATGAGAGGCTCGGACTCACCGCCGACCACGTGCTCGTGATGCGGAATATCGGTCCGGTGGGCGCCGGCATGCCCGAGGCGGGATCGATCCCGATCCCGAAGTACCTCGCCCGGCAGGGCATCCGAGACATGGTCCGGATCTCAGACGGCCGGATGAGCGGCACCGCCTACGGCACCATCATTCTCCACGTCAGCCCGGAAGCCGCGCTCGGTGGCCCTCTCGCGCTCGTCCGCAACGGGGACCGGATCCGCGTCGACATCCCGAACCGCACCGTCGACCTGCTCGTCGACGACGCGGAGCTCGAACGCCGGAGGAACGAGCTTGTCCTCCCAGAGCCGCCCGAGCGTGGATGGCGACGCCTCTACGCCCAGACCGTGAACCAGGCGTCCGACGGCGCCGACCTCGGCTTCCTTCGCTGACCAGCCTCAGCTGGTGCTTTGGTGGAGCTGAGGGGACTCGAACCCCTGACCCCCTCCATGCCATGGAGGTGCGCTACCAGCTGCGCCACAGCCCCGCCGCCCGGGCCACGCCGGGCAACCAGGGAATCTTAGCCAACGCCCCCGCCGGACGCGAAATCGGGCATGTTTCACACGTCGTCGGGCCGGCCGGCCGGGGCGTGGTGGCCGGGACGGACCGACTCGTTGTAGCCGACCAGCCGCAGCCCGCTGATCGCGTCGTACTCCTCCAGCGTCGCCCACCCGCAGTTGTCCATCCCGTGGATCGTCGCGTAGACGGCGGCCGGCCAACCCAGCAGCGCGAGCAGCCCGACCTTGATGCAGGCGCCGTGCATCACCACGATTCCGGTCTCGCCGTCCCGAAGAGTCTCGAGTGCCTCGCGCAGCGCCGGGACGACCCGTTCCTCGACGTCCGCGGCGACCTCCGCGCCGGGCACCCGCGCGGTGCCGTCACCGCGCACCCAGGAGGCGAACTCGGCCGGGAAGCTCTGCTCGAACTCGGCGAACGTCATGCCCTGCCGGGCGCCGACGTCGAACTCGCGCAGCCGCGCGTCGTACTTCGCTGCCAGTCCGGTCGCCTGCTCCAGCGGCGCGCAGGTCTGCCGGGCCCGGGCCAGGTCCGAGGACCAGAGCGCCGCGGGCTTCAGCGAGGAGAGGTACGGCGCGGCGGCCGCGGCCTGCTCCTGTCCCACCGCGTCCAGCTCGACGTCGGCATGTCCCTGCGCGCGGCCGGTGTCGTTCCAGGCGGTGCGCCCGTGCCTGAGCAGGATCAGCCGTCGGCCGCTCACCCGTCGGATCCCGGGCCGCGGCCGGAGGTCACCGACTCCGGCAGCTCGACCAGCGGGCAGTCTCGCCACAGCCGCTCGAGGGCGTAGAAGGCGCGGGCCTGCTCATGCTGCACATGCACCACGATGTCGGCGTAGTCGATGAGCACCCACTGCCCGTCACGTTCGCCCTCGCGTCGTACCGGCTTTGCACCGATGCCGCGCAGGCGGTCCTCGATCTCGTCGACCACCGCCCGCACCTGCCGGTCGTTCTGGGCCGAGCAGAGCAGGAACGCGTCGGTGATCACGAGCTGGTCGGACACGTCGAAGGCCACGATGTGCTCGGCGAGCTTGTCCGACGCGGCCTCCGCCGCCGTGCGGACCAGCTCGAGCGCACGGTTCGTCGCGGTCACGAGCCTCCTAGGGTGTAGTCAGGCTTGGGCTTGGTGTAGAGCGAGTACTTGTTGATGTACTGCACCACGCCGTCCGGGACCAGGTACCACACCGGGTCCCCCCCGGCTCGGCGCTTGCGCACATCGCTGGAGGAGATGGCCAGTGCGGGGATCTCCACGATGGTGACCCGATCCTCCGGGATGCCCTCCAGCGTGGAGGCGTCCATCTCGTAGCCGGGGCGGGTACAGCCGACGAAGTGCGCCAGCGAGAACAGCTCCGCAGCGTCCCGCCAGGTGAAGATGTCGCCGAGCGCGTCCGCGCCGGTGATGAAGTACAGGTCGGCGTCCGCCATCACCGCGTGCAGGTCGCGCAGCGTGTCGATGGTGTACGTCGGACCCAACCGGTCGATGTCCACGCGGGACACCCAGAACCGGGGGTTCGACGCGGTGGCGATCACCGTCATCAGGTACCGGTCCTCGGCGGGCGACACCTCACGAGCGGACTTCTGCCACGGCTCGCCGGTCGGCACGAACACGACCTCGTCGAGCTCGAACCAGGCCTGCACCTCGCTGGCGGCGACCAGGTGCCCGTGGTGCACGGGGTCGAACGTCCCGCCCATCACCCCCACGCGGCGTCGCGCGTGCCGTGGCGGGATCCCGATCTCGGTCACGCCGGCTCAGCGGGGCCCGGTCGGATCACGAGTGCTCGCGTCCCCTGCCGATGGCGAGCAGCACCAGCATGGCGATCAGGAACAGACCGATCATGATGCCGCCGACGATCCACTTGTTGATGCCGCCTTGGGACCCTTCGGCGAGGGTCGTGATCAGGGGGGTGAACAGCATGGGGCTACCCTACCGTGCCCGGGCGCAAGGCTCGCTGAGCCGGTCGTCCGTTCAGGTGAGCAGCGTCGCGTGCACGCCGCCGGGGAACCGGGGGGTGAACCGGGTGCCGCCGAGGACCTGACGCAGCTGCTCCAGCCGCTCCCCGAGCAGCGCGCGGTGGGCGCGCCCCAACGGCATGAACAGGTGGGTGCGGACCTCGCCGTCCGGGCGCTGCGCCCAGGCGCCGACGACCCGGCCGTCGGCCCACACCGTCGCACCGGCGTTGCCGTTGCGGTCGAACACGTCGGCGCACCGCGCGTCGAGGTACCAGTCGCGTCGCTTCCAGCCCATCGTCGTGGGGTCCAGCGACGGCAGCAGCGCCACCGACGGCTCGTCGCCGGCCGGGCTCTCGTCCCCGGCGGCCATCCAGCCGGGCGCGCCGTCGAGGTCGACCTCCACGGCGCCGCAGTCGGCCAGCGCCGTGCGGACCGTTGTCACCGGCAGGCCGGTCCACCACTGCACGTCCTCGGTGGTGACCGGGCCGAACCCGCTCAGGTAGCGGGCCACCAGGTCGCTCGCCGCGATGCGCGGGGCCATCCCGGCGACGCCTCCCGGCAGCCAGGTGTCCATGGCCGCCCAGGTGTAAGCCCCGCTGACCCAGGTCCCGGTCGGGCGGGTGCGCACCAGCACGCCCTCGAAGCCGAGCTCGAGGAGGACCCGGGTGTGCGCGGAGACGGTGGCGGCGTAGCTCTTGCCCGGCGACAGCTCCAGGGGCTGCCGGAGCGCCGGCACCTTCTCGCCCAGCGCCCGAGCGGTCATCGGGCCGTGCTCGTGCAGCGCGGCCAGCACCTGGTCACGCGCGTCGTCGAGCCACGCCTCCGGGTCGGCCACCCCCGACGCCTGCAGCAGGCCGAGCGTGCGCCGACGCTCGCGCCCGACCAGCCGGCGGGTGGTGGCCGCGTGCATGGCCCGCAGCGCAGCCGGGGTGGCCACCCACAGCGTGCGCCGCATCGCGTGGTGGCGGACCAGCTCGCGCTGCTCGTAGAGGGTCTTCTCCACCGCCTCGACGTCCGGATGGTCCATCCGGGCCGCCGCGGAGAGGAAGACGCTGACCGGGTCGCTGGAGTGCAGCGCGACCAGGTCCTCGACCAGGGCGGGCAGGTCGTCGGTGCGCCGGCCGGGCAGCAGCCGGTGCCGGTGCGCCAGCCGGGCGCGGCGCTCCTCGACGGCGATGGTACGGGTCACCCGAGACAGTCTGGCACCGCGGACGGACGGGTCGACCGAGCCGGGATCAGAACGGCAGGGGCATCACGTCGGACAGGTCGGCCACGGCGTACTCCACCCCCCGGCCCAGGAAGACCGGCCGCTCCAGCACCTCGAGCCCGACCACCTCCCAGCGCGGCAAGCCGGCCGAGTCGCGGTACTCGTTCCACACCCGCAGAGCCAGCGAGGAGGCGTCGAGCAGGCTCTCGGCCTCCTCCCAGTACTGGATCTCCGCGCGCGAGGAGGAGTACTTCAGCGAGTGCAGAAAGGGACGCTGGTCAGCGAGCCGGCGCAGTCCCCCGCGCACGATCAACGGCTCCACCGCGTCGCCTGCGACCGTGACGGTCACGTGCCAAAGCCTGCAGGGCTCGCGCACAGATCACCTCTTGTCCCGGGGGGCGGTTCGTGTAGTGCCAGTGTGACCTGATGTCGCGTCGGCCACGCCCCGAATGCCGAATGTTTTCCCGGTGGATGGCGCGTCCCCACGTCCTCCGCCGTCCCGGCTGCCGGCGGCCACCGCGCGAGACAGCAGCACCAGGTCGTCGCGGTGCACCACCTCGCGTTCGTACGACGCACCGAGCTCCCGCGCCAGCTCCCGCGTGGACCGGCCCAGCAACCCGGGAAGCTCCTCGGAGTCGTAGTTCACCAGCCCCCGCGCGACCGGCCGGCCGTCGGGGTCGAGCAGGTCGACCGGGTCGCCCCCGGAGAACGTGCCGGAGACCTCGGTGACCCCGGCCGGCAGCAAGGAGGCCCGCCGTGCCGTGATCGCCCGGGTGGCGCCGGCGTCCAGGAGCAGCCGGCCCTTCGGCTCGGTGGCGTGCGCCAGCCAGAGCAGCCGGGTCGGCCGGCGACGGCCGGTCGGGTGGAACAGGGTGCCCGCCGGCGTCCCGGCCAATGCGGCCGCGGCGTGCTCCGCGGAGGTGAGCACCACCCGGATGCCGGCCTCCGTGGCGATCCGCGCGGCTTCCACCTTGGTGGCCATCCCGCCGGTGCCCAGCCCGGACGAGCCGGCCCCGCCGATCCGGACCGGCTGCAGGTCGGCCGGCCCGGCGACCTCGGTGAGAAGGGTGGCCCCGGGCCGTCCCGGGGGCCCGTCGTACAGCCCGGCGACGTCGCTGAGCAGCAGCAGCAGGTCGGCGTGCACCAGGTGCGCGACCAGTGCGGCCAGCCGGTCGTTGTCCCCGAACCGGATCTCGGAGGTGGCGACGGTGTCGTTCTCGTTGACCACGGGAAGCACGCCCATCTCCAGCAGCCGGGCGAACGTGCGGTAGGCGTTGCGGTAGTGGGTGCGGCGGGTGACGTCGTCGACGGTGAGCAGCACCTGTCCGACCCGGATGCCGTGGCCGGCGAACCGGTCGGTGTAGGCGTGCACCAGCACGCCCTGGCCCACCGAGGCGGCGGCCTGCTGGGTGGCCAGGTCCCGCGGCCTGCTGCGCAGCCCGAGAGGCGCCAGCCCTGCCGCGATGGCCCCGGAGGAGACCAGCACCACCTCGCTGCCGCGCTCGCGGGCGCCCGCGAGAGCCTCGACGAGGGCGGCCAGCCGGTCCACGTCGAGCCCGCCCGCGGCCGTGGTCAGGGACGACGAGCCGACCTTGACCACCACCCGGGCGGGACGGCTGCTCACCCCTCGCCCTCCTGCTCGGCCTCCTGGGCCGCGTCCAGCCGACGGGCCACGTCGGCCCGTGACTCCCCCTCGGCGCGGCGCGGGAAGGCCTCGTCGATGGCTCTGCGGCGCCGGGCCGCCGGCCGCTGCTCCTCGAAGCGCTCGTCCTCGCCGCGCCTGCCGAGGATGGTGGCCCCGGCCTCCACCATCGGCTTGAAGTCGAACACCACCGCGTCGTCCTCCGGCCCGATCAGCACCGTGTCGCCCTCCTCGGCGCCGAGCTCGAGCAGCCGCTCCTCCACCCCGAGCCGGTTCAGCCGGTCGGCGAGGAAGCCGACGGCCTCGTCGTTGCTGAAGTCGGTCTGGCGCACCCAGCGCTCCGGCTTCTCGCCGCGCACCAGCCAGCCGTCGGGGGTACGACGGACGGTGTACTCCTCACGACCGGACACGTCCGGAGGCCGGATCACGATGCGCGCGGCCTCGGTGACCGGCCGCTGCCGACGCCGGGCGGCGACCAGCTCGGCCATCGCGAAGGTGAGCTCGCGCAGCCCCTCGTGGCTCGCCGCGGACACCGGGAACACGCGCAGCCCACGGGCGGCGAAGTCGTCGGCGACGATGTCAGCGAGGTCCCGCCCGTCCGGCACGTCCACCTTGTTCAGAGCCACCAGGCGGGGCCGGTCCTCCAGCCCGCCGTACCTGCTCAGCTCGTTCTCGATCACCTCGAGGTCGGAGACCGGATTGCGTCCCGGCTCCATGGTGGCCAGGTCGATGACGTGCACGAGCGCGGCGCAGCGCTCCACGTGCCGCAGGAAGTCGTGGCCGAGCCCGCGGCCCTCGCTGGCCCCCTCGATGAGGCCGGGAACGTCGGCGACGGTGAACGTGACCTCCCCGGCAGTCACCACGCCGAGGTTCGGCACCAGGGTGGTGAACGGGTAGTCGGCGATCTTGGGCCGGGCGCGCGAGACCGCGGCGATCAGGCTGGACTTGCCGGCGCTGGGATAGCCCACCAGCCCGATGTCGGCGACCACCTTGAGCTCGAGCACGATGGTGCGCTCCTCGCCCGGCTCGCCGAGCAGCGCGAAGCCCGGCGCCTTGCGCTTGGTCGAGGCGAGTGCCGCGTTCCCGAGGCCGCCCCGGCCGCCCTGAGCCACCACCACCTCGCTGCCCGCGCCTACCAGGTCGGCGAGCACGGTGCCGTCCTCGTCGCGCAGCACGGTGCCGTCCGGGACCGGCAGCACCAGGTCCTGCCCGTGCGCACCGTTGCGGTGCCCGCCCTCGCCATGCCCGCCGTGGGCGGCGCGCCGGTCACGGCTGTGGTGGTAGTCGACCAGCGTGGTCACGTCGGGGTCCACGCGCAGCAGCACGCTGCCGCCCGGACCGCCGTTGCCGCCGTCCGGTCCGCCCAGCGGTTTGAACTTCTCTCGGTGCACCGAGGCCACCCCGTTGCCGCCGCGGCCCGCGGCGACCCGGAGCACCACGCGGTCGACGAACGTCGGGACCGCCATGGTGCTCTCCTTCGGATGGTCTGGAAACGAAAGGAGGGGCGGACCGCCTTCTCGGCGGGCCGCCCCTCACAGATCTGTGAGCTGGGCTCTCAACCGGCCGCGGTCACTCCGCCGGCAGCACGTTGACGACCTTGCGGCCGCGCTTGGTGCCGAACTCGACGTTCCCGCCGACCAGGGCGAACAGGGTGTCGTCCCCGCCGCGGCCGACGCCGCTGCCGGGGTGGAAGTGCGTGCCGCGCTGACGGACGATGATTTCGCCGGCGTTGACCAGCTGGCCGCCGTAGCGCTTGACCCCGAGCCGCTGCGCGTTGGAGTCGCGACCGTTCCGGGTCGACGCCGCGCCCTTCTTGTGTGCCATGTCTGTCCCTCGGTTTCCCTGCGCTACTTGGTGGAGATCCCGGTCACCTTGACCTGGGTGTACTTCTGGCGGTGCCCCTGGCGCTTGCGGTAACCGGTCTTGTTCTTGTACTTCAAGATGGTGATCTTCGGGCCCTTGGCCGCGCCGAGCACCTCGGCGGTCACCGAGACCTTGGCCAGCTTGTCCGGCGCCGAGGTCACCTTGTCGCCGTCGACCACGAGCACCGCGGGCAGGGTCAGCGACTGCCCCACCTCGTGGGCGCCCTTGTCGATCTCGATGACATCACCGACAGCGACCTTCTGCTGCTGGCTGCCACTGCGCACGATCGCGTACACCGCGGACTCACTCTCTTCGTCGGACTGCAGGTCGGCTCGTGCGCGGGTAGAACGGGCGCACGGGATGAGGCGCGCTGAGCACACCGAGGGACCAGTTTAGGAGATCGCCCCGCGATCCGCCAAAACGAGCCGATCCGGGCCCCACGGGGCCCGGGTCACCGATCCCCACCGCGACGGCTTCCAGGAAGGGAGCGAGCGCCGAGGTGATGGAGCGCCGGAACAAGATGGAACCGTCTGCATGCGACACGCCGGGGGAGCTTGCGGACGGTTCCACTCTGTAGGCGGCAGCCGAGCAGTGCGTGCCTGACCACCCGGTACGCGCCGATGTTCGGCCTCAGCGGCGGCGGCCGGCCTTGGTCTTCACCGGGACATGGCCGACCGCAGTGGTCCCTGCGAGATCCGCCTGCGCATCCTCGCTCGGGGCATGGCCGCCGGCGCTCCGGTCATTCGTGCTCTGCTCATCCGTGCTGTGGCCATCCGTGCTCGCGGCACCGCTGGGCGGGCCGGCCGGGCGGGTGCTGCGCCTTCGGACCCGGGTGACCACCTTGGGGGCAGCCGGCTCGGCGGCAGCCGCCGCGGGCGCCGCCTCAGGCGCCTTCTCGTCCTTCTCCTCGGCTTCCTGCTTCGCAGCCTCCCCCGGCTCGCCAGCGGCCAGGGCCGCCTCGACCTTCTGCTTCTCAGCCTTCTGCTTCTCAGCCTTCTGCTTGGCAGCCTTCTGCTTGTTGCCCTTCGCGGGCTCCGGCTCCGGCTGGCCGGACTCCGGCTGCTCAGCCGGCGGCTGGCCGGACTCCGGCTGCTCGGCCGGCGGCTGCTCGGCCTCGGCCTCGCGCTGCTCGGGCTTGGCCATCGCGGCGATGTCCTTCGGTGACGGTGTCGAGGCGGCAGGCTGGCTGTCCTTGCCCTTGCTGCGCCCACCACGGCGACCTCTGCGCGAGTCGTCCTCGGCCTTCTTCTTCGGCTCGACCGGCTCGTGGTGCACGATCACGCCGCGGCCCTGGCAGTGCTCGCAGCTCTCGCTGAACGCCTCGAGCAGTCCGGTGCCGATCCGCTTGCGGGTCATCTGCACCAGGCCGAGAGAGGTCACCTCGGCCACCTGGTGCCGGGTGCGGTCCCGGCCGAGGCACTCGACCATTCGCCGCAGCACCAGGTCCCGGTTGCTCTCCAGCACCATGTCGATGAAGTCGACGACGATGATGCCGCCGATGTCACGCAGCCGGAGCTGGCGGACGATCTCCTCAGCGGCCTCGAGGTTGTTCTTGGTGACCGTCTCCTCGAGGTTTCCGCCGGAGCCGGTGAACTTGCCGGTGTTCACGTCGATGACCGTCATCGCCTCGGTGCGGTCGATGATCAGCGACCCCCCGGAGGGCAGCCAGACCTTGCGGTCGAGGCCCTTCGCGATCTGCTCGTCGATGCGGTACTCCGCGAACACGTCGTGGTCGGCGTCGTCGTACTTCTCCAGCCGGCCGGCCAGGTCGGGAGCCACGTGCTGGACGTACCCGTCGACCATGTCCCAGGCGTCGTCGCCGGAGATCACCAGCTTGGCGAAGTCCTCGGTGAACAGGTCCCGGACCACCTTGAGGGTCAGGTCCGGCTCGCCGTACAGCAGCTGCGGAGCGTTGCCCTTCTCCACCTTCGCGGAGATGTCGCTCCACCGGGCCGTCAGCCGCTCGACGTCCCGGGTCAGCTCGTCCTCACTGGCCCCTTCCGCTGCCGTGCGCACGATCACGCCCGCGCTCTCGGGGACGATCTGCTTGAGCAGGTTCTTGAGCCGGTTGCGCTCGGTGTCGGGAAGCTTGCGGGAGATGCCGCTGGTGGTGCCGTCCGGGACGTAGACCAGGAACCGACCGGGCAGGCTGATCTGGCTGGTGAGCCGGGCGCCCTTGTGGCCGATCGGGTCCTTGGTGACCTGCACGAGCACCGTCTGCCCGGACTTGAGCACCTGCTCGATCTTGCGGCTGCCGTCCTTGCCGCCGAGGGCCTGCCAGTTCACCTCACCGGCGTAGAGCACGGCGTTGCGGCCCTTGCCGATGTCGATGAACGCCGCCTCCATGGAGGGCAGCACGTTCTGGACCCGGCCGAGGTAGACGTTGCCGATCAGAGAGGTCTGCGACTCACGCGCCACGTAGTGCTCGACGAGCACCTTGTCCTCGAGCACGGCGATCTGGGTCAGGTCCTCCTTCTGCCGGATGACCATCGTCCGGTCCACGGACTCGCGACGGGCGAGGAACTCCGCCTCGCTGACGATCGGCGCCCGGCGTCGGCCGGCCTCCCGGCCCTCACGCCGGCGCTGCCGCTTCGCCTCGAGACGGGTCGACCCCGACAACGCCGTGATCTCGTCCTCCGCGGAGCGGCCCTTGCGGACCTTCGTGACGGTGTTCTCCGGCTCGTCGCCCGCGGTTTCGCCGTCATCGCCGGAGCGGCGCCGACGACGACGCCGCCGGCTGCTGCTGGAGCCGCCGGACTCGGTCTGCTCCTCGGCCTCGGGCTTGGCCTCCTGCTCCTTGCCCCCACCCTTGCTCTCGGGCTGGTCAGCCTCGGCGGACTCCTCCGACGTCTCACCGTCGCCCCCACCGCTCTTGCGGCGGCGACGACCGCCGCGACGCCGCCGGCGGCGACCGCCGCCCTCGGCCAGTTGGTCGGTGTCGTCCTGCTCCGGCCCCTCGCCGCCCGACGGCTGCTCGGCCGCGGCTTCCTCGGGCTCCGTCTTCGGCTTGCTCTTCGCCCGGGAGCGAGCGGGCGCGGCCGCGGCCACGGGTGGCTGGAACAGGGGCGCGGCCACCCCCGGTGCCGACGCGGAGGCCGCTTCGGGCTCCTCGACGGCCGAGGTGGCCGGCGGTGCCGACTCGGCCTGCTCGGCGGAAGTCGCCGAGGGCGCGGCCTCCGGCAGCTCCGCGGACGGCTCCTCTGCTGCCTTCGCGGCAGTCTTCTTCGCCGACGCCTTCTTGGTGGTCGTCTTCTTGGCGGTGGCCTTCTTCGCGGTGGTGGCGGTGGCCTTCTTGGCCGCGGTCTTCTTGGTGGCCGCCTTCTTGGCGGTCTTGCGGGCCGGCTTTCCCTCCGGCTCCGCCTCCGGACCGGCTGCGCGCTCCTCGGCGGCAGCGCTCTCCTCGGCGGTGACCTGGCCCTCTTCGGCCGGGACCGCGGCCTTCTTGGCAACCGACTTGCGGGTTCGCTTCGCCGCCTTCTTGGCGGGCGGCGTGGCGGCGGTGCCGTCCGGTTCGGGCGCTCCCTCGGCGGTGCCGGTCGCGGGGGAAGCCGGGGCGGCTGGGTCGGTGGTGACGTTGTCGTCGTCGAGCATCTGCTCTCCTAGCCCCGGGGGCTCCTTCATGGGGCCCGCCCGGGGGCGGTGTCGGTCGTCGTACCGGTGTACCGGTCAGACGTAAGCCTGCGGTGATGGCTCCGCTGGCGGCGGAGCGGGCGACGACACCCTCCGTCCTGTGCGTCGCCGGGACGGTCACGCCGACACTGTCCGCGGTCGGCAGCTCACGCAGACCGTGCTGTCACCATCGGTCAAACTGCGTCGCGGTCGGGTGCCAACGGATCGCCCAACGTGCCGTCCTCCGCGTCGAGCGGGCCCTGCGCCAACCGCTCGTACAGCACAGCGGCATCGGCCTGCAGGCCCGCGACCTCGCGAAGACCGGCGAGGACGTCGTCGGGTCTCACGGACGGGGTTCCGTGCCGTAGGACCATCTCCAGTATCGCACACGACTGGTCGGGATCGGGGGCCGGACACGTCCGGAGGGTCACCACCGCCTGCCGGCAGTCGAACTCACGCATCCCTTTCTTGGTCATCCGCTGCACCCGAACCTCCGCGGCCGCCAGCAGCGCCTCCACCGCGGCCTGCGCCTGCTGCTCGGACACCCCTGGCAGCCTGAGCCGCCAGCGGCTGCCCTCCAGCCGGTCGCTCAGCGACCCCGGCCCGGCCACCACCACGGCGAGCAGGTCCAGGCCGTCGGGCAGCGCCTCGTCGAGCACGGCGCGAAGGGAGGCGGGATCCACCTCCTCGGCCATCGCGAGCTCGAGGTACTCCGCCTCGCTGGCGGATCCGGTCGGTGCCGCGCCGGCGTAGGAGATGCGCGGGTGGGGGTTGAACCCCGAGGAGTAGGCCACCGGGACCCGGGCCCGGGCGACCGCCCGCTCGAAGGCGCGGGAGAAGTCACGGTGGCTGGTGAACCGCAGCCGCCCCCGCTTGGCATAGCGGATGCGGAGCCGCTGCACCGGAGGGGCCTGCTGCTCTGGCTGCTCACGCACACCGGCACCCTACCGACCGCTCGCGTGGACCCGAGAGCCCCGGGTGACCGCCAACCGGACCCCCGGAGGGCGGTGTTCGCCCGTTTCGCCCCGTCCGGGAAAATGAGGCGGTGAACACCCCCGACGAGCACCAGGACACCCGCGCCGAGAAGATCCTGGTCGTCGTCGGCATCGTGGTGCTCGCCTTCAATCTGCGCCCGGCGGCGGTCAGCATCGGGCCCGTCCTGAACGAGCTCACCGGGTCGCTCGGCATGTCCACCACCATCGCGGGTGTGCTGACCACCCTGCCGGTGCTGGCGTTCGCGGCCTTCGGGGCGCTGGCTTCGACGCTGGCCCGAACGGCCGGCATCCACCGGGTCACGCTGGTGTCCCTGGTGGCGGTGGTCGTCGGCCTCGGGCTGCGCGCGGAGACCTCGTCGGTGCCGGTGTTCCTGCTGCTGTCCCTGCTGGCGCTGTCGGGAATGGCCACCGCGAACGTGCTGCTCCCCTCGCTGGTGAAGCTGCACTTCCCGGACAAGGTCGGCGTGCTCACCTCGGTCTACACCACGTCGCTGGCCGCCGGGCTGGCGCTGGCCTCGGTGACCACCGTCCCGATCGCGAACACGTTCGGGTCCTGGCGGTGGGGGCTGTTCGCCTGGGCGGTCACCGCGCTGGTCGCGGCCCTGCCCTGGTTCGTGCTGGTCCGCCACGACCGGACGCCGGAGGACGCGCCGCACACCATCACGCTCGGCGCGGTCGCCCGGACTCGGCTGGGCTGGCTGATGGCGCTGTTCTTCGGCCTCCAGAGCCTGCAGGCCTACTCGGTGTTCGGCTGGTTCGCGCAGGTCTACCGGGACGCCGGCTTCTCCCCCGCCACGGCGGGCCTGCTGCTCGGTGTCATCACCGCCATGAGCATCCCGCTGTCGTTCTGGCTGCCCGCGTGGGCGGCGCGGATGGAGCACCAGACCTGGCTGATCGCCGCCCTGGTGCTGTGCTACCCGGTCGGGTACATCGGACTGATCCTCGCACCGGTCGGCGGCGCCTGGCTGTGGGCGGTCCTGGTCGGCATCGCGGCCGCGGTGTTCCCGATCGCGCTGATGCTGATCGGGCTGCGCTCGCGGACCAGCGCAGGCACCGCCGCGTTGTCCGGCTTCACCCAGTCGGTCGGCTACCTGATCGCGGCCGTCGGCCCGTTCGGGGTCGGGCTGCTGTACGGCGCCACCGGCGGCTGGACGGTCCCGCTGGCCGTGCTCACCGTGCTGGTGGTCCCGCAGCTGGTCACCGGGCTGATGATCGCCCGTCCGTCGTACGTCGAGGACCAGCTCGACCTGGCACCCGCCGGTCGCTGAGCCGGACGTCCCGGGCCGGGGGGACGTTGGCCTCTCCCGGTTCCTCCCGCCCTGCGTGAGTCTGGACCCGTAGTGAAGGGAGGTGTAGTTCGATGCGAATCACACTGCGTGACACGGTGGCCTCGATCCTGATCGCGGCCATCGCCGTGCCCTACGTGGGCTACCTGCTCTACGGCTCCGTGCCGTTCGTGCAGGACCCCCGCGGCATGGCGGCGGTCGGCCTGATCCTGGGCTTCGTCGCGTTCCTGCTCATGTGGGGACCTGACGCCCTGGACCGGATCGGGAAGGTCGAGCTGACGGTCGCGGTCGTTGCCCTTGCGCTCGGCGTGGTTGCCCTTGTGCTGGCCGAGACGGCCTTCGCGGAGGTGCTGCTCGCCGTGTTCATGGGCTCGATCTTTGTGGTGTGGGCGATCGAGCTGATGGACCACTTCGGCATCATTCCGGGGTCGACCCACCACCCGACCAGCCTGTTGCACACCTGAGCGGCTGAGTCAGCTACACCGCCCGGCGGGCCGTTCGGCCCGCCGGGCACCTTGTGTCACACCACCGACAGCGGGAGCAGCTTCTGACCGGTGGGGCCGACCTGGATCTCGGTGCCCATCTGCGGGCAGACCCCACAGTCGTAGCAGGGCGTCCAGCGGCAGTCCTCCACCTCGCCCGGGTCGGGGTCGACGGCGGCCTCCCAGTCCTCCCACAGCCAGTCCTTGTCAAGGCCGGAGTCGAGGTGGTCCCAGGGCAGCGTCTCGACGCTGTCCCGCTCGCGGGTGGTGTACCAGTCGAGGTCCACTGGCGTGGCGGCCAGCGCGGTCTTGCAGGCGTCCACCCACCTGTCATAGGAGAAGTGCTCGCTCCAGCCGTCGAACCGGCCGCCGTCGCGCCAGACCGCCTCGATCACGCGACCCACGCGGCGGTCCCCGCGCGAGAGCAGTCCCTCGATGATCCCGGGGCGTCCGTCGTGGTAGCGGAACCCGATGGCGCGCCCGAAGCGGCGGTCCTTGCGCACCTCTTCACGCAGCTTGCGCAGCCGCTCGTCGGTGGTCTCGTGGTCGAGCTGCGCCGCCCACTGGAACGGGGTGTGCGGCTTGGGCACGAACCCGCCGATCGACACTGTGCAGCGGATGTCGTTGCGCCCGGAGACCTCGCGGCCCTTGGCGATCACCTTCTTGGCGAGGTCGGCGATCTCCAGGACATCCTCGTCGGTCTCGGTGGGCAGCCCGCACATGAAGTACAGCTTCACCTGCCGCCAGCCGTGGGAGTACGCCGTGGCGACGGTCCGGATCAGGTCCTCCTCGTCGACCATCTTGTTGATCACCCGGCGCATCCGCTCCGACCCGCCCTCCGGCGCGAACGTGAGCCCGGACCGGCGGCCGTTGCGGGACAGCTCGTTGGCGAGCGTCACGTTGAACGCGTCCACCCGGGTGCTCGGCAGGGACAGCGACACGTTCGACCCGTCGTACCGGTCCGCCAGGCCCTTGGCCACCTCCCCGATCTCGCTGTGGTCGGCGCTGGACAGCGACAGCAGGCCGACCTCCTCGAACCCGGACTGCCGGATCCCGTTCTCGACCATGTCGCCGATGGTGCCGATGGACCTCTCCCGCACCGGTCGGGTGATCATCCCGGCCTGGCAGAACCGGCAGCCACGGGTGCAGCCGCGGAAGATCTCCACCGAGAACCGCTCGTGCACCGTCTCGGCGAGCGGGACCAGCGGCTTCTTCGGGTAGGGCCACGCGTCCAGGTCCATCAGCGTGTGCTTGTGCACCCGCCACGGCACTCCGGAGGTGTTCGGCGCGACCCGCTTGATCCGCCCGTCGGGCAGGTAGTCGACGTCGTAGAAGCGCGGCACGTACACCCCGCCGGACACGGCCAGCCGGTAGAGCAGCTCCTCGCGCGGGGTCCGCCCGGGACCGCTCGGAGAGCCCTGGTCCTTCCACTCCCGGACCACCTCGGAGATGGCCAGCACCACCTCCTCGCCGTCGCCGAGCACCGCGGCGTCGATGAAGTCGGCGATCGGCTCGGGGTTGAACGCCGCGTGCCCGCCGGCGATCACCACCGGGTCCGCCTCGGTCCGGTCGACCGCGTGCAGCGGGATCCCGGCCAGGTCGAGCGCGGTGAGCAGGTTGGTGTAGCCCAGCTCGGTCGGGAAGGACACCCCGAGCACGTCGAAGGCCCTCACCGGCCGGTGGTTGTCCACGGTGAACTGCGGGATGCCGTGCTCCCGCATGACCTTTTCCAGGTCCGGCCACACGGAGTAGGTCCGCTCGGCGAGGATGCCGTCGCGCTCGTTGAGCACCTCGTAGAGGATCTGGACGCCCTGGTTGGGCGCGCCGACCTCGTAGGCGTCCGGGTACATCAGCGCCCACCGCACCTGTGCCGCGTCCCAGTCCTTCGGGGTGGAGTTCAGCTCACCTCCGACGTACTGGATCGGCTTGTGCACGGTGGGCAGCAGCGGCTCCAGCCTCGGGAACAGCGATTCGGCGGTCTGGGCGAGCATGCAGGCACCTCTCGAACGTGTGAGGGGACCCGACAAGCCTACGACGGATCGACGCAGCGGATCGACCGCGTGGCCGGCCGGCTCAGCCGTCCGCGTCGGACAGCTGGCGCATCGCCTCTTCGGCGCGGGTCAGCTCCTCGCGGGCCAAGGCGATCAGGTCGCACAGCCCCTGCACCCCGAAACGGTCGCGGATGTGCGCCACAGCCTCGGCCACCGCGGGATCGGGCGTGGGCTCGCTCGATGTGCTCATGGTCACATCCAACCAGTCAGCAGGTGAGGTGTGGTCAGAACCTGGAGCGGGCCGCGCGCGAGCGGGACACCCCGATCCGGCCGCCGCTGCGCAGGTGGATGTTCTGCAGCAGCCCGAGCGCCATCAGCGAGGCGAACATCGACGACCCGCCGTAGGAGACGAAGACCAGCGGCACGCCGGTCACCGGCATGATGCCCAGGCACATGCCGACATTCTGGAAGGCCTGGAACCCGAACCAGCACGCGATCCCGGCCGCCGCCAGCCGGCCGAACAGGTCGTCGGAGCGGCTCGCGATGCGCAGCGCCCGCCACAGCACCACACCCAGCAGCGCGATCAGCGCCGCCGAGCCGACCAGCCCGAGCTCCTCCCCCGCCACGGTGAAGATGAAGTCGGTGTGCTGCTCGGGCACGAACCCGGAGTTGGTCTGCGACCCGGCGAACAGGCCCTGCCCGAACACGCCGCCGTTGCCGATCGCGATGCGCGCCTGGGTGGTGTTGTAGCCGGCGCCCCGAGGATCGAGGTGCGGGTTGGTGAACGCCATGAACCGGTCCACCTGGTAGGCCTTGAGCACCCCCAGCTTGACCACCAGCACGGCGGCCGCGACCGCCCCGCCGGCCAGCCCGACCAGCCAGGCGCGCGGCGCGCCGGAGACCGCGATCACCCCGAAGACGGTCGCCGAGAGCACCAGCATGGTGCCGAGGTCGGGCTGCAGCAGGATCAGCAGCGCCGGCACCGCGGCCACCGCCAGCATCCCCAGCACGTCGACGTGGCCGACCTCCCGGGCGCGCAGCGACCCCTCGGTCCGCTCGGCGACCACCATCGCCATCCCGACGATCACCGCGAGCTTCGCGAACTCGGCCGGCTGGATCGACAGGCCGCCCAGCTCGATCCAGGACCGGGAACCGTTGATGGTCGCGCCCATCACGAGCACCAGTCCCAGCCCGACCAGCGACGCGACGTACACCAGCGGCGCCAGGATGCGCACCCACCTGTGGTCGGTCGCGGCGACCATCACCGCGAGCACGATGCCGATGGCGATGTTGACCAGCTGCTTCTTGAGGTAGGCGTCCGGGTCGCCGCCGTCCAGGTCGGTGCGGTGGACGGTGGCCGCCCAGACCAGCACAGCGCCCAGCGCGAGCAGCCCGCCGGTGGCCAGCACCAGCAGCCAGTCGAGCCGGGCCGCCTTGACCCGGGTGCTCGTCTCGGCGCGCGCCGGACGTGCCCGCGTCGCGGTCGCAAGCGTCATGACCCGTCCTTCCGCCGAGGCGGGACCGGAGGCAGGATCTCGCCGTCCTTGGCGAAGACCGGCAGCCCCGCCGGTGGGCTCGCGTCCGGCAGCGCGGCCTTCGCCTTGTCGACGTGCATCCCGTGGATGCCGTACAGCGCCTCCCAGATCTTGCGGACCGCCGGTCCGGAGGTGCCGGAGCCGGTGCCGGCCTGCGAGACCATCATCAGCACGACGTACTGCTTGTTGTACGACGCGACCCAGGACGTGCTCTGCTTGCCGTACACCTCGGCCGACCCGGTCTTGGACCGCACCCGGACCTTGTCGAGCGGGAAGCCGATGAACTTCCAGGCCATGGTGCCGGTCTTGGCGGTGCCCATCAGTGCGTGGTCGATGTAGCGGATCGTCTTGCGGGACACCGGCACGCGGCCGACCTTCTTCGGCTTGATTCGCCGGACCACGGTGCCGTCCGGCGCGACGATCGCCTTGCCCACCCGGGGTGCCCACAGCGTGCCCCCGTTGGCCAGAGCCGCGTAGGCGCGCGCGGACTGCAGCGGCGTGACCATCGTGTCGCCCTGGCCGATGGAGAAGTTCACCGCGTCACCGGCCCGGTAGGTGTAGCCGTCGACGCAGAACTCGCGGGCGAACACGTGGATGAAGTCGTTGCCGGGCTTCTTGCCGAGCTTGCAGTAGTAGTCCTTGTTCGCCTTCCAGTAGGCCAGCTTCCAGTGCCGGTCGGCGATCCGGCCGCTCGACTCGCCCGGCAGGTCGACGCCGGTCTTCTTGCCGAAGCCGAACGACTTGGCCTCGTTCACCAGCGGCTCGCGGGCGTTCACGTCCGACTCGTCGCTGCCGTACTTCTGCCAGAAGTGGTAGCCGACCCGGTAGAAGAACGTGTCGCAGGAGACCTGCAACGCCCGGGCGAAGTCGAGCATCCCGTAGGACTCGGACTCGTAGTTGTGGAACACGTGGTTGCCGACGGTGAACGACGAGGAGCAGTCCAGCCGGCTGTTCGGGCCGAACCCGTGGCTGAACGCGCCGGCGGTCATGAACGGCTTCCAGGTCGAACCGGGCGCGAACTGGCCCTGGGTGGCCCGGGACAGCAGCGGCGTGCCGGCCTTCGGGGAGTACAGCCTCTTCAGCGCCGTGCTGCTGATCCCACCGACCCAGACCTCCGGGTCGTACGTCGGCTCGCTGGCCATCGCGACGACGCGCCCGTTCTGCGCGTTCAGGACCACCACCGCTCCGGAGTCGGCGCGGTAGTTGCGGTGCGTGACCGGGTCGTAGGTGTGCCGGGCCTGCACGATCGTCTTGTGCAGCTGGTGCTCGACCACCGACTGCACCTCGGCGTCGATGGAGGTGACCAGCGTGTCTCCGACCTGGCCCTTCACCTGTCCGGAGTCGCCGAGCACCCGGCCCATGGAGTCGACGACCACCCGCTTGTAGCCGGGCCGGCCGCGGAGGTAGGTGTCGTACTCCTCCTCCAGCCCGGCGCGGCCGACCAGCGAGGCGGCGTTCAGGGTGGAGTCGTGGTCCTTCTTGGCCTGCTGGTACTCCGCCGCGGTGATCGGGCTCAGGTAGCCGAGCAGATGCGCGGCGTTCACGCCGTACGGCGAGGGGTAGGCCCGCACGTGCTGGGCCTGCACGATCACCGCCGGGAAGTCCTCACCACGCTCCATGATCGAGACCGCCACCTGCTGGCTGACGTCCTCGGCCACCGGCACCGGCTGGTAGGGAGACCCGTTCCAGCAGGTCCCGGCCACCGAGCCGGCCTCTCCGCACACCAGCGTGCGGGCCTTCACCCGCTGGTAGGGCACGCCCACCGTCCTGGCGACCCGCTTCAGCAGCCGCTCCTGGCGGTCGGGCTCCATCTTGTGCAGCAGGTTGCGGTCCACGGTGACCACCCAGGAGGTGCGGTTGGCGACCAGTGGGCGGCCCATGTCGTCGACGATCAGGCCGCGCGGGGGCTGCACCACGATCTCGCGGATCGACTGCTCGGCCGCCTGTGCCTGGTAGGCGTCGCCGCTGAGCACCTGGATGTACCACAGCCGGGCGAACAGGGTGACGAACAGCGAGAGCACGAGCGCCTGGAGCACCACCAGGCGCAGTCGGCTACGGGTGGCGCTGCGCACCCGCACGCGGCGCACCCGTCCCGGTCTCGTGGAGCCGCGCCGGGACATCAGTACGCGGCCGGCTGCGGGTCGAGCCGGCGGAACAGGCGCATCAGCAGCGGGAGGACGAGCGGTGTGAGCAGCACGTCGTAGCCGACCGAGACGCCGATGACGCGCAGCGCCTCGGCGGCCGACAGGTCCGGGTCGTGCAGCAGCATGCCGCCCAGCGCGTAGACCGAGGTGCCCACGAACGAGCAGGCGGCGACGGTGACCACCGCGGCGAGCGCGGAGGTGCGCGCGTCCGGCCGGACCCGGCCGGCCAGGTAGCCGACCAGGACCAGCGCGAGTGCCCACCGGCCGGCGACGTGGTCGGCGGGTGGCGCCAGGTCCACCGCGAGGCCGGCCAGGAAGCCGACCACCGCGGCCAGGTCGGGGCCGCGCACCAGCGCGACCGCGACCACCACCAGCAGCGCCAGGTTCGGCGCGACCCCGGCGACGGTCAGGTAACCGAACACGCTGACCTGCAGCACGACGGCCAGCAGCACGGTCAGCGCGAGGACCAGCCCGCGGGTGGCGGCCATCAGCGACCCCCTCCTCGCACGGACCCTGCGGCGGAGGCGATCCGGCCGGCCTTGATCAGCGGACGGTCGGAGTGGGTGTGGGGGTTGACCACCACGCCGACCAGGTCCAGGGAGGAGAAGTCCACGAACGGGGCGATCACCGCGCGGGTGGAGAGCTCACGGGGGCTGCTGCGCACCGACTCGACCCGGCCGATCGGGATGCCGGCGACGTAGGGCCGGTCGTCGTGGCTGCCCCAGCTGACCACCACGTCACCGCGCGACGGGGTGACCGCCCGGTCCACCAGCTGCAGGTCGAGCCGGCCGCTTTCGCCGGTCTCGCCGCGGCCGCGCAGGAAGCCGAGCTCCATGCTCGAGCCGAGCCGGCCGCCCACCACCGACTCCTGGTCGACGATCAGCAGCACCGTCGCCGTGGTCCGGTCCGCGCGCACCACCCGGCCGACCAGGCCGGTGTTGTTCAGCACGGTCATGTCCGGGTACACGCCCGAGCTGGTGCCGGCGTCGATGGTGACCGTGCGGGTGAACGACTGGGCCGCGCCCATCGCGATCACCCGGGCCGGGACCAGGGCGTAGCCGGTGTCCCGGGACGTGCGCAGCAGCCCGTCGAGCTCGGTGGCCCGGTTGTGCGCGTAGGCGCTGGTGGCCAGCCGGCCGCGCAGCGCGTCGTTCTGGGCGCGCAGCCGCGCGACCTCCGCGCGCAGCCCGCCGGTGGTGCGGAAGAACTGAGGCACCGCCCGGAACGGGCGTACGGCGGTGGCGGCGGCGTCCTCGACGGGGCCGAACACCGTTCCCGCCGCGGCACGCAGCGGGGCGACCGGCGAGTGCGAGCCGCCGCGCACGTCCAGGGTGATCACCGTGAAGCAGGCCAGCAGCAGGAGCACCAGCAGCCCCCGCGACGGCCGATGTCCGTGGTCCTTCATCACCGCCTCACCTGCGCCGGGGTTCCGAGACGAGCACCTGCTGCAGAGCCTCGAACTCCTCGACGCACTTGCCGGACCCCAGGGCCACCGAGTGCAGCGGCTCCTCGGCCACGTGCACCGGCATCCCGGTCTCGTGGCGCAGCCGCTCGTCGAGGCCGCGCAGCAGCGCGCCGCCGCCGGTCAGCACCAGGCCGCGGTCCATGATGTCCCCGGCCAGCTCGGGCGGGGTCTGGTCGAGGGTCACCCGCACCGCGTCGATGATCGCGTGCAGCGGCTCCTCGAGCGCCTGCCGCACCTCCGCGCTGGAGACCACGACGGTGCGCGGCAGTCCGGAGACCATGTCCCGGCCACGGATCTCGGCCTCCGGCTCCTGCGGCAGCGGGAAGGCGGAACCGAGGGTCATCTTGATCTCCTCGGCGGTGCGCTCCCCGAGCATCAGGGAGTACTCCTTCTTCATCCAGGCGATGATCGCCTGGTCGAGCTCGTCGCCGGCGGTGCGGATCGACAGCGACGTGACGATCCCGCCGAGCGAGATGACCGCCACCTCCGTCGTACCGCCGCCGATGTCGACGATCATGTTCCCGGTCGCCTCGTGCACGGGCAGGCTGGCGCCGATGGCGGCCGCCATCGGCTCCTCGACGATGTAGACCCGGCGCGCTCCGGCCTGGTAGCCCGCCTCCTTGACCGCCCGCTGCTCGACGGCGGTGATGCCGCTCGGCACGCAGATGACCAGCCGGGGCTTGGCGAAGTAGCGGCGCCGGTGCACCTGCTGGATGAAGAACCGGAGCATCTGCTCGGTGGCCTCGAAGTCCGCGATCACCCCGTCCTTGAGCGGCCGGATCGCGGTGATGTTGTCGGGCGTGCGGCCCAGCATCCGCTTCGCCTCGTGACCGACGGCGAGGATCTCCCCCGTCGTCGTGTTCAGCGCCACCACCGACGGCTCGTCGAGCAGCACGCCCTTGCCCCGCACGTAGACGAGCGTGTTGGCGGTGCCGAGGTCGACGGCCATGTCCCGGCCGATGATGCTGTTCGCCATGCTGCCCCGCTGCCCCTCGCCCGTGCCTGTCTGTGCCCTTCAACGGGGCCACTCGACCCGCGCGAAAAGCCTAAGAGCGCGGGCGGGCTTTACTTGGCAGACACGCGGCGGAGCACGTCGTCGGGCACGTCGGCGTCGTCGGCATCGGCCGCGGTGACCGGCGCGTCGAGAGTCGTCCGCACTGGTACGACGCCCGCCCAGCCGCCCGACGCGACGTCCGCCTCGTCGTCGACCGGCCCTCCAGCGCGGGCCTTGACCGACGCCTCCAGCAGCGGCAGCGCGAGCACCCGGGTGGCCGCGAGCTCCTTGCGGGTGTGCGACCGCAGCGTCTCCGACCGCCCGGGCACCACCTGGTCCACGACCCGCGCCAGGGCGTGGCGCACCTCCTCGGGGTCGGTCACCACGCGGGGGCGGCCGACCACCACCGCCGACCGGTAGTTCATCGAGTGGTTGAACGCCGAGCGGGCGAGCACCAGCCCGTCCACCACGGTCACGGTCACCGAGATCTCCTGCCCCGGGGCGGAGAGCAGGCTGTGCGAAGCCACCGAGCCGTGCAGGTAGAGCGTGCCGCCGGCGTCCGGCCCGTCCCGGTCCACGCCGTACGCCGTCGGCAGCACCAGCGGCACCCCGTCGGCCAGCACCCCGAGGTGACAGACGAAGGCGTCGCCGAGGACCGCGAACAGCGCGTCCCGGTCGGTCTGGGCGCGGTCGGCGTGCCGGCGCACGGTGGTGCGGGCCGTGGGCGAGAGCGGACTGGTGGTGTCGTTCGTCACCGGCCCATGATCCCCGACCGCGGCACGCACGGGCACGCGGCTCGCCTCACGACTCGGATCAGAGGTCGGGGAACCAGAGCTTGATCTCGCGCTCGGCCGACTCCAGCGAGTCGGAGCCGTGCACCAGGTTCTCCCGGTTGGACAGCGAGAGGTCGCCGCGGATCGTTCCGGGGGCGGCCTTGCGACCGTCGGTGGCGCCGTTGATCGCCCGCACCACGTCCACGGCCTCGTCGCCCTCGAGCACCGCAGCGATGAGCGGACCGCTGGTCACGAACTCGCGCAGCGGCGGGTAGAAGTCCCGGTCCACGTGCTCGGCGTAGTGCTGGTCGGCCCTCGCGGTGTCGATGCGACGCATCTCCAGCGCCACCAGGGACAGGCCCTTGGCCTCGAACCGGGCCAGGATGTTCCCGACCAGGCCCCGGCGGACCGCGTCGGGCTTGAGGAGCAGGAGCGTGCGCTGCGACATGCCCCGCACCCTACTGGCCGTGCGGGGCGGCCCCTCCGGTGGGCGGGCCGTCCAACAGCGCCCGCTCGGCCTTCTCCCGGTCGATGCGCTCCCCCATCAGGTACGCCGTGGTCCACAGCGCGGCGAACACCACACCCAGGACGAACATCAGCGACACCACGAAGCCCAGCCCGATCGACACCGCCTGGATCAGCCAGCCGAGCCAGAAACCGACCCGGCTGCGGAGCAGACCGGCGGTCAGCACGCAGGCCACGGCCAGCCCGATCCCGATGCCGAACGCGGTGGCGAACCCGGCGTCGGTGAGTCCCGTCATCACCAGCCCGGCGAGGAAGAGCGTGACGGCCTGGAGCACGAGCATGCCCGCGCACATGGACCGGCGCACCGAACGCATCAGCGGCCGTCCCGGCCGCGGGGCCGCAACATGGCCCGGGCCTCCCCGACGGTGATCACCGATCCGGTGACCAGCACGCCTCCTGAGCCGATCGCCTCGCCGAACGCACCCCCGGCCTCGGCGAGCGTCGCCCCCTGCTCGATGGCGTCCTCCAGCCGACGCGCGACGTGCACCCGGTCGACACCGTAGATGCCGCGGGCCACCTCGGCGAGCTCCTCGGCGGGCATCGCCCGGTCGGTGGAGTTCTGCGTGCAGACGATGGCGGCGAACACCGGTTCGAACGCGGCCAGCACGCCCTCGTAGTCCTTGTCGGCCATCACCCCGACCACGCCGACCAACGGGCTGAACGTGAACGAGTCCTGCACCCCCTCCGCGGTGGCCGCCGCGCCGTGCGGGTTGTGCGCGGCGTCCAGCACGATCGTGGGGCTGCGCCGGATCACCTCCAGCCGTCCCGGGGAGGTGACCTGCTCGAACGCCTCCTGCACCACCTCCGCCCCGAGCGGCTCACCCCCGGCGAACGCCTCGACCGCCGCCAGGGCGAGGACGGCGTTGTGGGCCTGGTGGGGGCCGTACAACGGGAGGAACACCTCGTCGTACTCCGCCCGGAGCCCCTGCAGCCGCACCATCTGGCCGCCGACCGCGGGCACCCGGTGCGTCACGGCGAAGTCCACCCCTTCGCGAAGCGCCGTCGCGCCGACCTCGGTGGCCCGCGCGAGCAGCACCTCCTCCGCACCGGGCGGCTGCGTGGCCATCACCACGGTGGCGCCGGGCTTGATGATCCCGGCCTTCTCCACCGCGATCGCACCCGGGGTGTCCCCAAGCAGGCGGGAGTGGTCGACGTCGACGGGGGTGACCACGGCGACCCTGCCGTCGGCCACGTTGGTCGCGTCCCAGGCGCCGCCCAGGCCGACCTCGACCACCGCGGCGTCCACGGGGGCGTCGGCGAACGTCGCGTAGGCCATCCCGACCACGGTCTCGAAGAACGACAGCGGGTGGACGCTCTCGGCGTCGACCATCTCGAGATAGGGGGCGATGTCGTTGTAGGCGTCGAGGAAGGCGTCCTCGGAGAGCGCCTCGCCGTCGACCGAGATGCGCTCGGTCATCGACTCCAGGTGCGGGCTGGTGAATCGTCCGGTGCGGAGCCCCATCGCCCGCAACAGTGCGTCGATCATCCTGGAGGTGCTGGTCTTGCCGTTGGTGCCGGTCAGGTGCACCACCGGGTAGGCGTGCTGCGGGTCGCCGAGCAGCTCGGTCAGCGCCCGGATCCGGTCGAGGCTCGGATCCAGGCGGGTCTCCGGCCACCGGGCGAGCAGGGCCCGCTCGGCCGCGGCGTAGGACTCGACGGGGTGGGCAGGGCCGAGCGCAGAGGGGGTGTCGGACATCGCGTGTCGAGTCTACGGTCCGGAGCGCGGCCAACTGAGTCGCACCCGATCGGAGGCGGACCGTAGGATTTCGGGTCATGACCAGCGAGCCCTTCACCGCAGACCTGCCCGAGACGACCAGCGGCCCCGGCCGTGCCGTCGTCGTACCGGACAAGCCCGCGCTGGAGGGCCTGGAGAGCAAGTGGTCCAAGATCTGGCAGGAGGACGGCACCTACTCCTTCGACCGGAGCCGGCGGCGCGAGGAGATCTTCTCCATCGACACCCCACCGCCGACGGTGTCCGGGTCGCTGCACGTGGGGCACGTGTTCTCCTACACCCACACCGACCTGATCGCCAGGTTCCAGCGGATGCGTGGCAAGGAGGTCTTCTACCCGATGGGGTGGGACGACAACGGCCTGCCCACCGAGCGCCGGGTGCAGAACTTCTTCGGCGTCCGCTGCGACCCCACGCTTCCCTACGACCCGGACTACACCCCGCCGGAGAAGCCGGACCCGAAGCGCCAGGTGCCGATCAGCCGGCCGAACTTCATCGAGCTGTGCGAGCAGCTGGTCCGCGACGACGAGAAGGTCTTCGAGGCGTTGTGGCGCACCCTCGGGCTGTCCGTCGACTGGTCGCAGCACTACACCACCATCGGGGGCAAGGCGCGGACCGCCTCGCAGCGGGCCTTCCTGCGCAACTTCGCGCGCGGCGAGGCGTACCTGCAGGAGTCGCCGACCCTGTGGGACGTCACCTTCCAGACCGCGGTGGCGCAGGCGGAGCTCGAGGCCCGTGAGTACGCCGGCCACTACCACCGGGTCGCCTTCCACCAGCCCGACGGCTCGCCGCTGTTCATCGAGACCACCCGTCCGGAGCTGATTCCCGCGGTCGTCGCGCTGATCGCGCACCCCGACGACGAGCGCTACCAGCCGCTGTTCGGCACGACGGTGGCCTCGCCCGTGTTCGGGGTGGAGATCCCGGTGCTGGCCCACCCGGCCGCGGAGCCGGACAAGGGCGCCGGCATCGCGATGTGCTGCACCTTCGGCGACCTCACCGACGTGCAGTGGTGGCGCGAGCTGCGGCTTCCGGTGCGCACCGTGATCGGCCGGGACGGTCGGCTGCACCGGGACACCCCGGAGTGGCTCTCGCACGAGCCCGCCGCCGCGGCGTACTCCCAGCTGGCGGGGAAGACCACGTTCAGCGCCCGCGAGGCGATGGTGGGGCTGCTGCGGGAGAGCGGCGACCTGGACGGCGAGCCGAAGCCGACGCAGCGGATGACGAACTTCTACGAGAAGGGCGACAAGCCGCTCGAGATCGTCGCCACCCGGCAGTGGTACATCCGCAACGGCGGCCGCGACCGGGAGCTGCGCGACGAGCTGATCGAGCGAGGCGCCGAGATCGAGTGGGTCCCCGCCCACATGCGGCACCGTTACGACAACTGGGTCGGCGGGCTCAACGGCGACTGGCTCATCTCGCGGCAGCGGTTCTTCGGCATCCCGTTCCCGGTGTGGTACCCGCTCGACGAGGAGGGCGAGCCCGACTACGAGCATCCGCTGCTGCCCTCGGAGGCCGAGCTGCCGGTCGACCCCTCGACCCAGTTCTCGTACCGGTGCCGCATGTAGTCGGGCACCCAGGTCATCTCACGGCCGCGGCCGAGCAGCGCCTCGCGCAGGTCGTCGTCGCGCCCGCCGTTGCGGATGTACCACTGCCGCGTGGACACGATCTCGAGCGGCTTGTCGCCCTTCTCGTAGAAGTTCGCCATCCGCTGCGTCGGCACCGGCTCGCCCTCGAGGTCGCCCGACCCGCGGAGAAGCTCGACCACCCGCTCGCGGGCCGAGTGGGTCGTCTTGCCGGCCAGCTCGGCGTAGACCTCCGCGGCGGGGCCGGTGAGCCAGTCCGGCGTATCGCGCAGGATCCGCCCGTCGCGCCCGAC
>DASSKA010000010.1:0-2576 GCA_035690905.1 Nocardioidaceae bacterium
GGTGGTCGTGGTCAGCCGCCGGAAGGTGGTCCGGATCGAGGGGCTGGGGCTGGCGCGCCGCTGAGGCTTCAGAGGGTACGGCGGACCGGCGTCATCGTCCCCGGCGTGCAGTCCCGGCCGACGACTCGGCCGGTCAAGGAGTGCCAGCGCAGCCGCAGGTACAGGTGGCGCTGGCCACCGACCCAGGGGCCGGGGTCCCAGGTCGACCGGATGCGGCGCAGCACCGCCGGTTCGTCGACCACTTCGCAGCGCCCCAGCGCCACCACCGACCAGCCCTGTTGGTGCTCGTAGTCGATGTGGTCGACCTCGAACGCCAGCGCGTTGCCGGGCCCGAACCGGCCGAGCTCGCTGTACGGCGTGGTCCGCCACACGATCGAGTCCTCGAACAGCGCGTAGTTGACCGGGACGATCCGCGGACCCGAGGCCGAGCAGAACCCCGCCCGGCCGACCAGGCCGGACTGCAGCAGGTCCAGGCACTGGGCCCCGCTGATCTCCGCGAACCGGTCCACGGCAGTCACCGCCGACCCGGGTGGCGGTGCGCGGGTGGCGCGGCGTACATCCGGAACCGGAGCAACATGACCGGCAGCATCACCACACAGGCGGTGCCGCAGACGCCCTGCACCATGAGCGCATCGGGGGTGACGCCCAGCCGGTAGCCGGCCACCGTCAGCACACCGACCAGCACCGTCGAGCCGGCCATCTCGATCGTCGGCCGCCAGGCCATCGCCCGGAACCGCATCCACACCGTCATCGCGACCGCGAGGTCGGCGCTGACCACCAGCGTCGAGAGCACCGGGGCGGTCTGCCGCAGGTCAGGGTGCCCGAGCAGCGCGGCAGCGCCGAAGACGAGGGCGCTGAGCACGATCCCGCCGAGGCACATGGCCACGCACATCTCCAGGAAGTGCACGGCGAACCGGCCGACCGGGCGCACCACGTCGGACCCCCCGCCGTGGGCCGGCCCGCCACGTCGCGCGATGGGCAGTGCACCCATGGCAACCACCTCCGACTGCCACGGTGCGCCGCGCCCCGACGAGTCGGTAGGGCCCCACGTCGTACCGCCGCCGGACCAACGGCCCGGTGCCGCGTCACCGCGGTGTCACCTGGGTGCCGGCTCAGCGTCACCTCAGGGCAGACGAGACCACGCCGGCCAGCAGGAACGCCCACCCGCCGGTGAGCCGCCGCGCACCCTTCCGCGGAGCGGGCAGCGGCGGGGCCGGTCCGGACAGGATCAGAAATGCCGGCACCCCGACCGGCGCTGCGGCCGCCACCAGCCAGAACCAGGCCCACCGGGTCGCCCGCCACGGCTGCGGCCCGTTGCCCAGCAGGAACAACACCGCCAGCCACAGCAACAGGGCCGCGAGGCCCACCCAGCTCGGTAGCTGCCACCCGAGCAGGGTGAACGACGACGAAGATCGCGGGACGGCGACCACGCGCACCCCGGGCCGGATGGCGGCCAGCCGCGCACCGACGCCCTCGGGGATGACCGCGGTGGCACCCCACTTGGAGAGGTGCGCCTGCTTCGGCGGCCTCGCCTCCACCACCTTCGTCTGGTAGCCGAACAGGCCCCGGCGCCAGTGCACCTCGACGACCGAGAACCCGCTCGCCCGCGCCGGCAGACTGCCCGCGACCCGCACCACATCCACGTGCCCGGCGGCGACGTCGCTCTCCAACCGCTCGAACGACGAGGTCCGTTCGCCGACCGTCAGCCCGATGATGACCGAGGCGACCCAGCAGCCGATCAGCACCCGGCGCAGCACGCGCCAGCCGCCGGCGCTCGAACCGGCGCCCCAGCTCGGCCCGGTCGCCGTATCCAGGCTCCGGTCGGCCAGCCGGCCGATCTCCGCGTCCCCCGCCACATCCGGAGTGTAGGCCCTGCCGCGCCGCCCCCATGGTGAATCCGCCGTGGCCTACCGCAGCCGGCGCCTCGGAGGCGGGACAGCCTTGAGCTCGTTCGCCCGCAGCGGTCCCTGGACCGCTCCCTCACAGGGGTTCTCGGCGGCCCCGGATCCAACGGCGGCGGACAGGGCCGTACGACGAGGTGCCCTTCGGCAGGGTCGGGTCCCACGCGGACACGTAGCCTTCGCGGTGCGGCTCATGTTTCACCAGCACCGTGACGTCGTGCTTGAGCCCGGCCCAGACGGCCCTGAGCTTCACACCATGACCGTCCCCCACGCCAGGCCAAACCGCAACCGATCATGGGCGCTGCTTGCGCCCTGACCGGCAACGTTCGTCCGCTGCTCGTGCGCTTCGGGGCGGGGAGCACCAACGGTTCATGTGAACCGGTATTGCGACCGTCCCGGGCCCGGACCAGCCCTAACGGTGCATGTGAACCGTAATTGCAGTCGCGGCCGGCGGCCGCGCAGTGCCCGGTCCAGTCTCCTGCGCGGCGCGGTGCCGCTATAGGGTGCTCGCTCGTGAGCGAGCAACTCCTGTTCCACGGCACCACTCTGTCCGCCGGCCATTCGATCCTCCGCTCCGGTTTCGTGTCGCGGACGTCCGGGCAGCCGTGACAGGGGTGGCAGAAGGCCACGACGTACCGGCCGCTCACAGCTGGGCCCAGCGAGCCCCGGAGGTCC
>DASSKA010000011.1:0-38198 GCA_035690905.1 Nocardioidaceae bacterium
GCGACCGCCCCGACCACCTCGTCGCCGTCGCCGAGCCGGATGACCTCCCAGGAGTCCTTGTTGGCCGGGGCATCGGGGGTCACCCGCTTGACCACGCCGTCCCGGGTGCCGAGCGCCAGGCCGAACGCGTCGTCCAACGGAGTCAGGACGAGCACCCGTTCGCCCGGCTCCAGCGAGAGGAACTCGCTCACCGGTGCCCCACCCTGCAGGTGTGGCGCGTTGGCGGTCCCCGGCAGCGACGGCAGGTCCAGCACGTCCAGCCGGATCACCCGTCCCAGCGACGTGACCACACCGACCTGGCCGCGTGCGGTCGTCCGCACCGCGGACACCACCACGTCGTGCTTGGCGCGGGCGCCGCCGGTGCCCGGCTCGTCCACGTCGCCGGTGCGGGCCAGCAGGCCGCTCGAGGAGAGGTAGACGAAGCAGGGGTCGTCGGCGACCTCGAGGGGGACCGCGGCGGTGACGCTCTGGCCGGCGGACTCGAGCAGGACGGTACGACGTGGCGTGCCGTAGGTCTTCGCGACCTCGCCGAGCTCGTCGGAGACCACCTTCTTCAGCAACGCCTCGTCGGCGAGGATCGCGTCGAGCGCCTCGATGGTGGCGGCGAGCTGGTCCCGCTCGGTCTCCAGCTCGATCCGGGAGTACTTGGTGAGCCGGCGCAGCGGCATGTCGAGGAGGTAGTTGGCCTGGATCTCGCTGAGGTCGAAGACCGTCATCAGCCGACCGCGCGCCTCCTCGGCGTTCTCGCTGGACCGGATCAGCTGGATCACCTCGTCGATGTCCAGGATCGCGATCAGCAGGCCCTCGACGAGATGGCGCCGGTCGGCCGCCTTGCCGCGGCGGAAGGTGGTGCGCCGGCGCACCACGTCGTACCGGTGGTCGAGGTAGACCTCCAGCATCTCCTTCAGGCCGAGCGTGCGCGGCTGGCCGTCGACGAGGCAGACGGCGTTGATGCCGAAGGAGTCCTCCATCGGGGTCTGGCGGTACAGCTGTTCGAGGATCGCGTCGGGGTGGAAGCCGTTCTTGACCTCGATCACGAGGTGCAGCCCGTTGTCCTTGTCGGTGAGGTCCTTGACGTCGGAGATGCCCTGCAGCTTCTTGCTCTGCACGGCGACCTTGATCCGCTCGATGACCTTCTCCGGCCCGACGCCGTACGGCAGCTCGGTGACCACGATGCCCTTGCGGCGCGGGGTGATGTTCTCCACCCGGGCGGTGGCCCGCATCCGGAAGCTTCCGCGGCCGGCCTCGTAGGCGTCCCGGATGCCGTCGAGCCCGACGATCTTGCCGCCGGTCGGCAGGTCCGGGCCGGGCACGAACCGCATCAGGTCGTCGAGGTCGGCGTTCGGATGCTTGACCAGGTGCCGCAGCGCCTGCACCACCTCGATCAGGTTGTGCGGGGCGATGTTGGTGGCCATCCCGACGGCGATGCCGGTGGCGCCGTTGACCAGCAGGTTCGGCAGCGCCGCTGGCAGCACGCCCGGCTCCAGCTCCCGGCTGTCGTAGTTGGGCCGGAAGTCGACGGTGTCCTCGTCGATGGAGTCGGTCATCGGCAGCGTGGCCGGAGCCATCCGGCATTCCGTGTATCGCATCGCCGCGGGCGGGTCGTCGGGAGATCCGAAGTTGCCGTGCCCGTCGGCCAGCGGGACCCGCATCGACCACGGTTGCACCATCCGCACCAGCGCGTCGTAGATGGCGCCATCGCCGTGCGGGTGCAGCCGGCCCATCACCTCGCCGACCACCCGAGCGCTCTTCACGTGCCCGCGGTCGGGGCGGAGGTTCATGTCCGCCATCGTGTAGAGGATCCGGCGCTGCACCGGCTTGAGGCCGTCCCGCGCGTCGGGGAGCGCGCGGCTGTAGATCACCGAGTAGGCGTACTCCAGGAAGCTGGTGCGCATCTCGTCGCCGACGTCGATGTCGACGATGTGCTCCTCGAAGTCTTCGGGGGGTGCTGCCTTCTTGCTCGGTGCCATTGCCGCATTGTCTCGTGTGCCTCCGACGGTCGCAGCGGGGGCACGCCGGGGGTGAGCTCCGAACTGGGGGGAAGCGATAGATTTCCTCAGGTGAGCGCAGCCGAGGCCCTTCCGTCGTACCCGAAGCACTGGGAGGCGGACGTGCTGCTGCGCGACGGGCGTACGGCGCACCTGCGGCCGATCAGCCCCGAGGACACGGACCTGCTCGTGGAGTTCTACGCGCAGGTCTCCGCCGAGTCGAAGTACCTGCGCTTCTTCGCGCCGATGCCGCGGCTGTCGGACCGGGACGTGGAGCGGTTCACCCACGTGGACCACGTGGACCGGGTCGCGTTCGTGCTCACCGTCGGCGGCAAGATGCTCGCCGTCGGCCGGTTCGACCGGGAACCGCGGCGTCCGGACGGGTCCGGCGGCGACGAGGCCGAGGTGGCGTTCCTCGTCCAGGACGCGCACCAGGGCCGCGGCATCGCCCAGCTGCTGCTCGAGCACCTCGCCCAGGCCGGCCGGGAGCGGGGCGTGGCGAAGTTCGTCGCCGAGGTGCTGCCGGAGAACCAGCGGATGATCCGGATCTTCCGGGAGGCGGGCTACACGGTGGCCGGCGGGTTCGAGGACGGCGTGATGCGCTTCGAGTTCCCGATCGACTCCACCGACACCTCGATCGCGGTGATGCAGGCCCGTGAGCACCGGGCCGAGGCGGCCTCCATCGAGCGATTCTTCGCCGCCAGGAGCGTGGCCGTGATCGGCGCCTCGCGGCGGTACGACACGATCGGCCAGACCCTCGTGCGCAACCTGGTGATGGGCGACTACCGCGGCCGGGTCTACGTGGTGAACCCGGCGGCGGGCTCGGTGGCCGCGATGCCGGCCTACCCCTCGGTCTCGGACATTCCCGACGACGTGGACGTGGCCGTGGTGGCGGTGCCCGCGGAGGCGGTGCAGGACGTGGTGCTGGACTGCGCCGCCAAGGGCGTCGGCGGCCTGGTGGTGATCTCGTCGGGCTTCGCGGAGACCGGCGAGGAAGGTCGGCTCCGGCAGCGGCGGCTGGTCGGGCTGGCCCGCAGCTACGGGATGCGGCTGGTGGGCCCGAACGCGCTGGGCGTCATCAACACCTCCGCGGACGTGTCGTTGAACGCGTCTCTGTCGCCGCTGATGCCGCCGCGCGGCCGGGCCGGTTTCTTCTGCCAGTCCGGCGCGCTGGGGGTGGCCATCCTGGAGAAGGTCGCGCGCCGGGGGCTGGGGCTGTCCACGTTCGTCAGCGCCGGCAACCGTGCCGACGTGTCCGGCAACGACCTGCTGCAGTACTGGGAGGAGGACCAGGACACCGAGGTGGTGCTGCTCTACCTTGAGTCGATCGGGAACCCGCGCAAGTTCAGCCGGATCACCCGCCGCGTCTCGCGGCGCAAGCCGATCATCGCGGTCCGCTCCGGCCGCACCACCCAAGGAGTGCCGATGGGGCACGCGGTGCGGTCCATCGCGGCGCCGTCCGCGGCCGTGGACGCGATGTTCCGGCAGTCCGGGGTGATCCAGGTGGACACCCTCGACGAGATGTTCGACGTGGCCCAGATCGTCGCCCACCAGCCGCTGCCCCGGGGGCCGCGGGTCGCGGTGGTCGGCAACTCCGACGCGCTGGGCCTGCTGGCCGCGGACGCGGCCGCCGCGGCCGGGCTGCAGGTGCACCGGTCGGTCGCGCTCGGCGCGGACGCGAACGCCGAGGACTTCGAGCAGGCCCTGGACGCGGCCATCGACGACCCCGACGTCGACTCCGTGATCGCGGTGTTCATCCCGCCGCTGAACACCACCGGCGAGGAGGTGGCCAACGTGCTGGCGGCGGTGGGGGAGCAGTCGGAGAAGCCGCTGGTGTCCACGTTCCTGGCCAGCGAGGGCGTCCCGGAGCTGCTGCGCGTGCCCGATGTCGCGGGAAGCACGGCGGGGCGTGGCTCCGTCCCGTCGTACGCCGCTCCGGAGACCGCGGTGCGCGCGCTGGGCCGGGTGGTGGAGTATGCCGCGTGGCTGCAGCGGCCCGAGGGGGACGTGGTGGTGCCGGAGCAGGTGGATGCCGCCGCCGCCCGCGCCCTCGTGCACCGGGTGCTGGCCGAGCGGCCGGACGGCCGGACGCTGACCCACCAGGAGCTGCGCGAGCTGCTGGCGGCGTACGGCGTCGAGCTGTGGCAGCGGTTGGAGACGAACAGCCTCGAGGAGGCGGTCGCGGCGGGGAAGCAGCTGGGCTGGGACGTGGTGCTCAAGGCGACCGCCGAGCACCTGCGGGACCGGCCGGACCTTGCTCACGTGTGGCGCAACATCGACAACGAGGACGAGATGCGCGACGCGTGGGACACCATGCACCAGATCATCGACGACCCCGCGTCGGCGGGCTTCGTGGTGCAGAAGGTGGCCGCGCCGGGCGTGCCGGTGGGCATCGGCGCGATGGAGGACCCGCTGTTCGGGCCGGTGGTCTCCTTCGGGGTGTCCGGGGCGGCGACCGAGCTGCTCGGCGACAAGAGCTACCGGATCCCGCCGATGCACAGCGGGGAGGCGGCGTCCATGGTCCGCGAGGTGAAGGCGGCACCGCTGCTGTTCGGCTACCGCGGCAGCGAGCAGGTGGACGTGGAGGCCATCGAGCACCTGCTGCTGCGCCTGGCGCAGCTGAAGAACGACCTGCCGCAGCTGAGCTCGGTCGAGCTGAACCTGGTGCTGGCCGGTGCGCACGGAGCGACCGTGCTCAGCGCCACCGGCCGGGTGGCCCCGGTCGCCGACCCGCGCTCGGACTGGTTCGTGCGCCGGCTGAGCAGCCAGGCGGGCGACACGGCGGGCTGAGACCCGTAATTGAGTGGTCCGGTTGTGCCTCTTACGGGAGAATCGTCCGGTGAGCACCCCCGTTTCTCCTGTCCTCGGCGAGCCCTGCGCGGAGCCGACCCCGGTCCCGGGCGTCGACCCGCTGGTCAAGCGGCTGTTCGTGGGCATCGGGCTGTCGGCCCTCGGCAGCGGCCTGACCATGCCGTTCCTCTACGTCTACCTGGCCGAGGTGCGCGGCATCCCCACCACGACGGTGGGGCTGCTGTTCGCGTGGATGGGGCTGCTCGGCTTCGTCTGCTCACCGGTGGGCGGCACGGCGATCGACCGGTTCGGGCCCCGGCCGGTGATGGTGATCGGGCTGTGCACCGAGGCGCTGGGCACGGCGTCGCTGGCGTTCGTGCACACCACGTTCCAGGCGCTGCTGGTCGCCACGTTCCTGTGCCTGGGCACGGTCGGGCTGTGGCCGGCGGGGACCGCGATGCTGACCCGGCTGGTGCCGGAGGTGCGTCGCGAGAAGGTGTACGGCGTCCAGTTCATGCTGCTGAACGCCGGGCTCGGGATCGGCGGGCTGGTCAGCGCCGCCCTCATCCACGTGGGTGATCCAGCCTCGTTCCAGCGGGTGTACGCGATCGACGCCGCGTCGTACCTCGGCTACATCGCAATTGTCGCCACCTTGCCGCGGGGCACCGGGCGGCACGTCCCCGTCGCAGCGCGCGACCCCGAGGTGAAGCCGCCCGGCTGGGGCGTCGTGCTGCGCGACCGCACGCTGCTGCGGGTGGTGGCCATCTCGGTGCTGGTGATCACCTTCGGCTACGCGCAGTTCGAGGCCGGGCTGGCGGCGTACGCGGTGAGCGTGGCCCACATCCCGGCTCGTGCGCTCGGGCTGGCGTTCGGGGCGAACACCGCCGCGATCGTGATCGGCCAGCTGGTCACGCTGCGGCTGGTCAAGGGCCGCCGGCGGACCGCGATGCTAGCGGTCTGCGCGAGCATCTGGTCGCTGTCGTGGGCGGTGATCGCCCTGTCCGGCGCGGTGGACGGCTGGCTGGCGGTGGCCTGCGTGGTCGCCGGGCTGGGCCTGTTCGGGGTCGGTGAGACGATTTGGGCGCCGCTGGCGCCGGCGCTGGTCAACGCGCTGGCCACCGAGGAGCTGCGAGGCCGCTACAACGCGCTGCAGGGGATGACCTGGACGGTGGCGATGATCATCGGCCCGGCGCTGGCCGGTGCGCTGATCGGCAACGGGCTGTCGGCGGTGTGGGTCGGCTGCACGGTCGGCGGGACCGCGGTCGCGGCGGTGCTGTTCGTCTCGCTGCGCCGGCACCTGACCCCGGTGCAGGACGGGGTGGCTCCGGCGGAGCTCGGCCTCGCCGCGTGAGGTCGTGGGAGACTGGCCGCATGATCGACCGCTCCACGGACCTGCGGGTCGCCATCGAGAAGTCCGGGTACTACCCCGACGTGGTCGCCGACGCGGTGAGCTCGGCGGTCGCCGGGGAGCCGGTGGAGGCGTTCCTCGTGCACCACGAGCCCACCATCGACGAGCGCGACGAGGTGCGCCGGCACATGACGGTCGCGGTGCTCACCGGGAGCCGGCTGATCCTGGCGCACACCGATGAGCACGCCCCGGACGACCTGCTGCCCGCGCCGTACACCTCGAGCTCGACGGAGGCGGTCACGCTGTCGGCGGTCCGCTCGGTGGTGGTGAACCGGATGGTGGCCAACCCGGAGTCCTACGCCGGCCGGCCGATGCCGGCGCTGGGCGCGACGGAGGCGGTGCTGACGGTCGGGTGGGGGTCCGTGGGCCGCATCGACCTGGAGCCGGCCGGCTGCAGCGACCCGGAGTGCGAGGCCGACCACGGCTACACCGGAGTGGTCACCGCCGACGACTTCTCGCTGCGGGTCAGCGCTGCGGCGGACGGCCAGGACGCGGTGGCGAACCTGCTGTCGTTCGCTGAGGCGCTGTCCGGGCGGACCATCGGGGCCGCAGGCGTGCGATGAGCGGTGACTTCGTCGCCCCGGCCTACCAGGACCGCTCGCTCGGTGACGTGCTTCCCGCGGTGGCGGCCGCGCTCGGCGTGGACGCCGGTCTGCCCGGGTCGTCGCTGCGGTTGCCGGAGGCGCAGCGGTACGTCGTGTTCCTGGTCGACGGGCTCGGGTTCGAGCTCTTGCGGGACCACCCCGGCCACGCGCCGTACCTTCACTCGCTGCTGGCCGACAGCGAGCAGGCGACGGCCGGTGTCCCGTCCACGACCGCGACCAGCCTGACGTCGCTCGGCACCGCGCTGCCACCGGGGTCGCACGGGCTGGTCGGCTACACCTCGCGGATCCCGGGCACCGAGCGACTGCTGAACGCGCTGCAGTGGGACGACCGGGTCGACCCGCGAGAGTGGCAGCCGCACACCACGGCGTTCGCGCGGCTGGCCGCGGCCGGTGTGCAGGTGACGGTGGTGAACAAGCGCAGCTTCGCCTCGTCCGGCCTCACGGTGGCCGGCCAGCGGGGGGCGGAGTATGTCGCCGCGGACCGGCCGGGGGAGCGGTTCGCCGCGGTGCTCGAGGCGTCCCGGCCGGGACCGTCGTTGACCTACATGTACGACGGGGACCTGGACTGGATGGGGCACCGCTACGGCGTCGCGTCTCTGCAGTGGGAGCAGCAGCTGTCCATGATCGATGCGGGCGTGGAGCGACTGCGGGAGACGCTGCCCGCCGACACCCGCATCGTGGTGGTGGCCGACCACGGCATGGTCGACTGCCCGATCGAGGGGCGGCTGGACGTCGACGAGCAGCCGGACCTGATGAGCGGTGTGGCGCTGCTGGGTGGCGAGGCTCGGTTCCGGCACGTGTACTGCGGAGCAGGTGCGGTCGGCGACGTGGCCGCGGCGTGGAGCGAGCGGATCGGTGACCGTGCCGAGGTGCTGCTCCGCGAGGAGGCGCTGGAGCGAGGCTGGTTCGGGCAGACCACGCCGCTGGTGCTGCCCCGGCTCGGGGACGTCCTGGTGGCCTGCCGAGACCGGTTCGCGGTGGTGAGCTCCTCGGCGTTCCCGCACGAGGCGAAGCTGCTCGGTCTGCACGGGTCGCTGACGCCCGCGGAGATGCTGATCCCGGTGCTCGTGGCCTGACTCTGGCCGGGGGCTCGTGGCCTGACGCGTTCCGGCGCGTGTCGCATGGCAGGATGTCCCGTCGTGGCTGAGCTCCAGTTCTTCACCGGCACCATGGATTCCGGCAAGTCCACTCTCGCGCTGCAGACCAACCACAACCACGCGGTGCGCGGCCGGGTCGGACGGATGTTCACCACCCACGACCGCGCCGGTGAGGCGGTGCTCTCCAGCCGGCTCGGGCTGACCCAGCAGGCCATCGAGGTCTCCGACGGCTTCGACTTCTGGAAGTACGTCGTCGACTCGCTGACCCACGGTGCCCGGATCGACTACCTGATCTGCGACGAGGCGCAGTTCTACACGCCTCTCCAGGTGGAGCAGATGGCCCGGATCGTCGACGAGCTGCAGATCGACGTGTACGCCTTCGGCATCCTCACCGACTTCCGCACTGAGCTGTTCGCCGGGTCCGCGCGGCTGGTCGAGCTCGCAGACCGGGTGAACGTCCTCCAGGTCGAGGCGCTGTGCTGGTGCGGCAAGCGGGCCACCCACAACGCGCGGACCGAGAACGGGGTGATGGTCACCGAGGGTGAGGTGATCGTCGTGGGGGACACCGATGAGCCTTCGCTGGCCGACAGTGCCGTGGTCGGCTACGAGGTGCTGTGTCGTCAGCACCACCGGCGCCGGATGACCGCTGCCCGCGCGAAGGCGGTCTCGCGCGTCGCCGATCCGTTGCCGTTCGAGTGAAGGTGGGCTGTCGCGCACTCCTCCCGGCGACGAGCTGAGCCGGGCTCGGAGTGACGACTCAGCGCTGCGGCTTGGGCGTGACCCGACCGGCCACCGAGGCGACCGCGCGCTGGTAGCGGGACCCCAGCGCGCGGACGGCGAGGTCGAGCGCCTTGGCGTCCGTGCCGACCAGCACCCGTGGCTTGTTCGCGAGCACGCCCTTGACGATCGTGTCCGCCGCCTTCTCGGCGGTGGTCTTCGCCAGCCGGCTGTCGAAGAACCGGGCCACCTCGGCCTGGTCGTGCGACGCGGTGGCTCGGGCGTTGCGGGCGATCGCGGTCTTGATCCCGCCGGGATGCACGCAGGTGACCTGCACCGGGTGCTTGGCGATCAGCATCTCCTGCCGCAGCGCCTCGGTGAACCCGCGCACCCCGAACTTCGAGGCGTTGTACGCCGTCTGGCCCGGCATGCCGAGCAGCCCGAACAGGCTGGAGATGTTCACGAGGTGCCCGTCGCCGGAGGCGATCAGGTGCGGCAGGAACTCCTTGGTGCCGCGCACCACCCCCCAGAAGTTCACGTCCATCACCCAGGCGAAGTCCTCGTAGGAGACCTCCTCGAAGTCCCCGTGCAGCGCCACCCCTGCGTTGTTGAACACGGCGTTCACTCGGCCCAGCTCTGAGGCCATCGAGCCGGCGTACTCATGCATCGCCGCGGCGTCGCGCACGTCGAGCTTGTCGGTGCGCACCCCGCGGTCGGTGAGCGCCTGGGCCCGCTCGGCGGTCTCGAGAAGGCCCACCTCGTCCTGGTCCGAGAGCGCGAGCACGGCGCCACGCCGGGCGATGTCCAGGGCGAGGGCCCGGCCGATGCCGGAGCCGGCGCCGGTGATCACGACCACCTTGCCGTCGAAGGTCCTCATCGAGCGCTCCCGGCAGTCTCCGGTACGACGGACGTGGTCGGTGCGGTGGGCGCGGCCGCTGCGGCCGACGTGGCGGGCGCGTCACGACGCGGCGTCACGACGTACCTCTCCACGTCGAAGCGGGACAGCAGCCACCGGAACACGAACGTGGTCCGCGGCCACAGGGTGACGTTGCGGCCGTGCTCGTCGAGGTACCAGCTCGAGCAGCCGCTGGAGCTCCACACGGTGCGCTTCATCCGTCGCTGGATGTCGTCGTTCCAACGTCGTTGCGCCGCGGGGTCCGGCTCCAGCGCGCCGATGTCGCGCTGCTTCATGGCCGCCAGCGCGCCCATCACGTAGGTGATCTGGGACTCGATGATGAAGACCATGCTCGAGTGTCCCAGGCCGGTGTTCGGCCCGACCACGAAGAACAGGTTCGGGAAGCCTGCGACGGTGGTGCCCTTGTAGGCCTGCATGCCGTGCGCCCGGAAGTAGTCGGCGAGGCGCACTCCCTCGCGGCCGGTGATCCGCTCGCCGATGGGCAGATCGGTGGTGTGGAACCCGGTGGCCACGATCAGCACGTCGACCTCGCGCTCGTGCCCGTCACGGGTCACGATCCCCGAGGGCATGATCTTCTCGATCGGGTCGGTGACCAGGTCCACGTCCTCGCGCGCCAGGGTCGGGTACCAGTCGTTGGAGATCAGGATCCGTTTGCAGCCCATCTCGAACGTCGGGGTCACCTTGCGACGCAGCTCGGGGTCCTTGATGCCGACGGCGATGTTCTTCAGCGCGGCCTTCCTGGCGGGAGCGGCAAGCTTCGGGTTGACCGTGAACGCCGGCACGAAGGTCTCGCGGCCCCAGTAGATCGCGGTCCGGTAGAGCCGCTGCAGGCCGGGGACGTGCCGGAAGCCGAGGTGCTCGATCGGTGTGTAGGCCCGGTCGTGCCGCGGCATCACCCACGGTGCGGTGCGCTGGTAGACGTCGAGGTGCGCCACCTTCTCGACGATCTCCGGCACGATCTGCACCGCGGAGGCGCCTGTGCCGATCACCGCGACCCGCTTGCCGGCCAGGTCGGAGTCGTGGTTCCACTGCGCCGAGTGGAACACCTCGCCAGCGAAGGAGTCGATGCCGTCGATGTCGGGCAGCTTCGGGTCGGACAGCGCTCCCGCGGCGGACACCAGCACCCTCGCCGTACACGTTCCCGCTGAGGTGCGCACCCGCCACCGCTGGGCCGGGTCGTCCCAGGAGGCCTCCTGCAGATCGACCCCGAACCGGAACCGGTCCAGCACCCCCGCGCGCTCTGCGACCTTCTGGATGTAGGCCTGGATCTCCGGCTGCGGGGAGAACGACCGGGACCACTCCGGGTTCGGCGCGAACGAGAACGAGTAGAGCTGCGAGGGCACGTCGCAGGCCGCCCCCGGGTAGGTGTTGTCGCGCCAGGTGCCGCCCACATCGGGTCCGCGCTCGACGACCAGGAAGTCGCGGTCGCCGCGCTCCTCGAGCTTGATGGCGGTGCCGAGCCCGCCGAACCCGGCGCCGATCACCAGCACCTCGACGTGGTCGGGCAGAGGGGGAGGGGTGTCCATGCACGCCACCGTACCGACGGTATTGAATTGTCGTCAATAGCCGTACTGAACACGATTCAGTTACAGTGGGTGGCATGGCCAGCACCCGCACCCGGATGAGCCCCGACCTACGCAAGGAGCAGCTGCTCGACCTCGGCCTCCGGCTGCTGTCCACCCGGTCGCTCGAGGAGCTGTCCATCGACCTGCTCGCCGAGAAGGCCGGCATCTCGCGTGGCCTGCTGTACCACTACTTCGGCAACAAGCAGGACTTCCACCTCGCGGTGGTGCGCCGGGCCGCCGACGAGGTGATCCGGGTCACCGAGCCGGTTGCGACCGGCACGGCGCTGGAACGGCTGGCCGGGTCGCTGGAGGCGTACGTCGACTACGTGCTCGTCAACTACGAGGGGTACTCCTCCCTGGTCCGCGGTGCCGCCAGCGGGAACCCCGCGTTGCGCGAGATCTACGAGGAGACCCGAGCCGCACTGACCGACCGGATCTTCGCCACCGCCGGACGCGATGGGCTGACCGAGCTCGGCGTCACAGACACCCCCGCGGTGCGGCTGATGGCCCGCGGCTGGTCTGCCCTGACCGAGGAGGTCGTCCTCGAGTGGGTGCGCGGTGGTTGCGAGGTGCCGAAGGACCAGTTGCTGCGGCGGCTCACGTCCGCCCTGCCCGCCGTACTCCGTGGCTCGTTCTGACCCGGACAGACGGTGTCGCGCGTGGCCGGCTGGCGGCTAGCCTGCCGGAGTGAGCCCACGCGCGCAGGGGCAAGAGCGTGAGCGCAACCTGGAACGCCTGCCCACGTTCGTGGACGCGGTCGTCGCGATCGCGATCAGTCGTCGCCCGGGATCAAGGTGGTCACCGACGGCGACGGTCCGACGGACGCGCCGCCTCCGTCGTACGCATGGCACCGCCGAGGTCGGGGAACCTCCCGGAACCCGACCGTGAGGAGACCCCATGCGCTTCGGCTACTTCCTGTCCTGCGAGGAGTACACCCCCCAGCAGCTCGTCGAGCAGGCCCGCCTCGCCGAGGAGGCCGGCTTCGAGGCGCTGTGGATCAGCGACCACTTCCACCCGTGGAACGACAACCAGGGACAGAGCCCGCTGGTGTGGTCGGTGATCGGGGCGATCTCCGCCGTCTGCGACCTTCCCGTGACCACCGCGGTCACCTGTCCGACCACCCGGATCCACCCGGCGATCATCGCCCAGGCCGCCGCTACCTCGGCGGTGATGCTGGACGGGAAGTTCATCCTCGGCGTCGGCTCGGGGGAGGCCCTCAACGAGCACGTCCTCGGCGACGCGTGGCCGACCGCCGACGTACGGCTGGAGTGGCTCGAGGAAGCCGTGCAGGTGATGCGGATGCTCTGGTCGGGGCAGACCGTCAGCCACCGCGGGAAGTACTACACCGTCGACTCCGCCCGGCTCTACACGATCCCCGAGGAGCCGCCCCCGGTCTACGTCTCCGGGTTCGGTCCGAAGGCGACGGAGCTGGCTGCGCAGATCGGTGACGGTTTCATCACCACCACGCCCGACGAGGACCTGCTCGGGCTGTTCCGGCAGAAGTCCGGCGGGAAGCCGGCGCAGGCCGGGGTGAAGGTGGGCTGGGCGCCGACCGAGGACGAGGGCGTCGAGATCGCGCACCGGCTCTGGGCCAACTCCGGGCTGCCCGGCGAGCTCTCCCAGGTGCTGCCCAGCCCCAAGCACTTCGAGCAGGCCTCCCAGCTGGTCACCCCGGACAGCACCCGGGAGTCGGTGGCCTGCGGCAGCGACCTCGACACGCACCTGGCGGCGCTGCAGCCGTACGTCGACGTGGGGTTCGAGGAGGTGTACGTCGCGAACATGGGCCCGCACTACCGGGACATGATCCGCGCCTACGGGACGGACGTGCTGCCCGAGCTCCAGAAGCGCACCGCCTGAGCCGTAGGCAACACATGCGGTAAGTGGCGGCAGACGACAGGTTTCTGCCTCTGTGGGAGTTGTCGTTTGCCACCACTTTCCGTCCCGTCCGCGGCACCGCCCAACTCCCTGACGGGTCGGTGACATGCCTCGGGGGCGCGCCGCGCTGGGTTGCACGGCACGCCCCCAAGGAGCCCGGCTTCAGCCTCGGCGGACTCGAACGACCTCGGATGTCCGGTCCCGGAGGCCGAGGGTGTTGCGGACCACCACGGTGACCGTGTAGCGACCTGGCTGGTCGAACCGGCACCGGTAGGTCATCGACTCCCGCCAGTGCGAGCGCTGGCCGTTGCCGCAGACGAATCGCACGTCCTTGATGGCGGACCAGCGGCTCCCCGTGGAGCTGCCGGCGAAGGCGATGGTGCGCTCGCCGACCGAGATGGTGTCGGCGGAGAGTGACAGCCGGGCCACCGGCGGGGCACCGCGCCGGACCCGCACCCGGGCCACGGCCCGGTCGGTCATCCCGTTGGAGTCGGTGACCTTGACCCACACCCGGTGGATGCCGCGGTGCCGGAAGATGCACACCGCTCGGGCGCCGGCCTTCGGGCCGATCACGTGACCGGCGCACCGGAAGGTGTAGGACACGATCGTCGCGCCGCCGTTGGCGTGCGAGCCACGGGCGTCGATCCGGATCCGCTCACCCTGGCGCACCCGCCCGCCGACCAGCGCGGCCGTGGGTGCCTGGTCGACGCTCGTCACGGTGACCGCGGCGGTCGCCATGCCGGTCGCGCCCTGGTTGTCGGTGACCGTCACCCTGGCGGTGTAGCTGCCCGTGCTCGGGTAGGTGCAGGTGACCTTGCTCCCGGTGCCGGTCGGCATGACGCCGGTGGCGCCGCAGTCGAAGACGTAGCCCGCGATGGTGCCGTCGGAGTCCGTGGACCCGCTGGCGTCCAGGGTCACCGCACTGCCGGCCGTCGGGCTCGACGGGCTGGTGGTCAGCTTCGCGGTCGGCGAGGCGTTGACCGTCCCGCCACCACCACCGCCGCCACCACCACCACCGCCGCCACCACCGCCGGTGGACGCCGGGTTGACGGTGACCGGTGCGCTCGCGCTGTTGCTGGCGCCCTGGTCGTCGGTCACGGTGACCTGGGTGGTGTAGCTGCCGGCGGTCGGGTAGGTGCAGGTGACCTTGCTGCCGGTTCCGGTTGGTGTGACGCCGGTGTCGCCGCAGTCGAAGGCGTAGGAGGTGATGCTGCCGTCGGGGTCGCTGGACCCGGTGGCGTCAAGCGTCACTGTGCCACCCGCGGTGATCGACAACGGGCTGGCCGTGAGCTTCGCCATCGGCGGCTGGTTGGCCGGCTTCGACACTGCTGTCTGCTCGATCGCCCCCAGGTCCGCGTACGACGGGCTGCCTGCCCCGGTGTCCTTCACGAGCGGGTCGTCGACCGGCGCGCTGCCCTTGAGATCGGTGTTGGTCCAGCCTGTGACGCTCGCGTCCGCCCCGTCGATCGCCGGTGAGCCGATGGCGGGTACGTGGCTCGTGCTGTCCAGCATCGGGTCGCCCTGCAGACCATGCATCTCCTGCCCGGCCGTAGCCCGCAGCCCGGCCAGGTCGCCGAAGTAGGTGCCCCACTGGAAGACCGTGGCGCCGCTGATGTCGTAGACCAGGTCGTTGTCGATGGTGCTGCCGGTCGTGGTCGACGGGGTGTCCACCCGGATGTCGCTGCCGGTCCGGTCGCCGTAGCCGTTGTCCACTGAGACGTTGTCACGGACGTAGCCGTTCGATCCCACATTCGGGTTGGGGGCGGTGGCGCCGGTGGATTCGATGTTGATGCCGGCGGTGTAGTTGTGCACCACCGTGTTCGAGACGACCGTGGCGGTGCTGGCCTGGCTGATGTCGATGCCGTGGTCGCCGTTGTCATATGTGAGGTTCCGCCGCACCGTTACGCCCTGCGTGCCGCCGTACACCTGGATGCCCGAGTCGTCGTTGCTGTAGGTGACGTTGCGCTGCACGGTGATGTTGCTGGCAGCAACCGCGGCTGCGCCGGCGCTTGGCACCCAGTTGGTCACGTTGATGCCGGGAGCCAGACGTGTCGTGGCGCCGTCGTTGGCCGAGTCGTTGGAGTAGGACGTCACACCCTCGACGGTGTCACCGCTGCCACCCTGGATGCTGACGCCCTCACGCTGGTTGTTGTGCGTGACGGACGAGCTGACGGTGCTGTTCGTGGCTCCCTGCAGCAGCACACCGACTCGGGCGCTGCCGCTGACTGTCACGTGCGAGATCGTGACGCCGTCGGCCGAGGTGACCCTGATGCCGTTGCCACCGGACCCGGTGACGGTCACGTTGCGCACCACCGCGTTCTGCGCGCCGAGCGCCGTGGTGCCGTCGACGAAGACGCCGGCGGCCGAGGTGCTCGCGGTCTGGTTGATGAACGAGAAGTTGTCCACCACGACGCTCGGCGCGCCCACCTTGAAGCCGTACAGCTGTGGCGTGGCACCCCCGCCGTCGACGGTGGCGCCGTTGGGGGCCACGAGCGTGATGCTCTTGGCCACGTCGACGCGCTCACCGTAGGTCCCCGGAGCCACCGAGATGGTGTCTCCCGAGGCAGCCGCCTTGTAGGCGCCGGCGATTGTGCAGTACGGGCCGAGGGACGTCGCCGGCAGGGTCGGCGGTGGCGGCAGGCACCCCGGCGCGGACTGGTCAACCGTGTACGTCGTACCGGCTGCCTGAGCCTGCCCGGGAGACAGGACCAGCAGCCCGGTGACCACGGCGCCTGTCACCGTCGCGGTCGAGGCTCGGCGCCACGTGCGAGGTGGGGGCAGGAACCGATGGGTAACCCCTTGTCTACTCATCAGAAACCTTTCGTCGCAGGAACGCCTGCCACGCTAGGAATCCGTGATTCCGGACAACTCCCTTGAAGAGACGAATGGGTCTACGTCGGATGACTCACCGCCGCCTCGGCGTGTCGGGCAGTTGCGCCGCCCGGGCGTGTCGCGCCCACACCGAAGCAGCACCGCACCGGCGGGTGGATCGGACGCCAAGGGGGGCCGTAGTGGCCACGTCCGCCACGCACGCCGGTGCGGTGGTCCTGGGAGCTCGGGTCTGCCGGTGGCGACTCCTCGTCAGTGCAGTACGGCGATCGGTCGCATGCGCGCGACCGGGCGCACGAGCCGGTGGCGAACCAGGACGTCGAGCGCCGCGTCGACCCCCCGGTCGTCGTACTGCGGCACCTCGGCGGGTGCCGCGTCGGAGTAGCGGTACCGCAGCGTCGTGCGCCCGAGCGGATCCGGTCCCGAGATCCCACGAGCGACCAGGTTCTCGATGACGGTGCCGGCGCCGTGGCACGCGGAGTGCAGGCTGGCGGCCGCGTCCTCGCCGGCCACGGCGAGGTAGCTGCAGGTGCGATGTGTGCCCGGCAGGAGCACCGCCTGGCCAGTCTCGGCGAACGTGATGCCCGGCAGCATCCGCTCGGCGGGGTAGGCGCGGCAGGAGTTGTGCCGGTGCACCACCGCGGGCTGCCCGTCCACGGTCTCCTCGTAAATGCTGTTGTGCGGCGAGTCGACGACCAGCCGGCCCGACGGTCCGCCGAACGCCGCGGTCGCCAGCTTCCGGAGCGCTGCGTAGGTGGCCACCCGGAACGCGAAGCCGTAGTTCATCGCCGCCGCGTTCGCCAGCATCAGCCGCTGGCCCTCGTCGTCTGCCAGCGACAGCGGGGCGCACCCCGCGGTGAAGTAGAGGCTGAGCCGCTCGCGCAGCTGCGCGTAGGAACGCGAGGTGCGCAGGTGGAACCACGGCTTGAGCACCGAGTTCACGAGCTTGACCTGGCTCGGGTAGTCCTTGCGGCGGAAGAACAGCCGGCCGATCTCACCGGTCAGCACCCCGCCGCCCGCGTGGTACTGGATGGTGACCTGGCCCTCGCTGACGCCGAGCCGTTCGGCCCGCTCCGGATCGAGCACCTCCTCGACCCGCTGGAGCTCGACGAAGTGGTTGGTCGGGCCGATGGTGCCGAACCGGAAGGCAGCCAGCTGCACCGCGAGGCCAGGGAGCTCTGCGCGGAGCCGGTCCACTCCGCCGTACTTCTGGAGGTCGATGCGGCCGCCTTCCTCGATGCGCTCGAGGTCCGCCGGCGGTGCGTTCCAGCGCTCGACCCCGAACTCCGCGCCCTCCGCCGCCACGTCGATCACCTCGCCCGCGGACAGCTCGCGGTGCCCCCGGGTTGGGTACGGAAAGCGCTCCCGCACCGCACGCATGAAGGCGTCGATCGCCCGGTCGTCGGGCACCTCTGAGCCCAGCGCGATCAGCGCCATGCCGCAGTTCACCGACGAGCTGGTGAGGTCCGGCCGTACCGTGCCGCGGGTGGCGACGGCGACGCTGGAGGGCAGCTCCATCTTCGACTTGTGGTGGAAGTCCGGCAGCACCACCGGCGGTGCGACGAGGTCGGTGCCACTGACCATGCTCTGCACGGCCCGCAGGGAGCCCGCGTCGGCCGGGAGCAGTTCGGGGTCGTCGAAGACCTGCACGGGTCCGCCGATCATGCGGACCGGGACCGCCGGCTCGTGCTGATCAGTGCTCATCCGGACCTCCTCGAGGTCGAAAAACTAGGGGCCGCTGCTCGGCGGCGGGACCTCAGCGGGGATGAGATCGCTACGCCAAACGAGCGAGCGCGGCGCGGTCATGCGGACGTGCTCTTGCGGTGCAGCTCGGTGAGCAGGTGCCGGACCACCGGGCCGACCGCGTGCGGCGGCAGCACCAGGTCGCCGGCGAGGGCCTGGTCCACGGCGGTGAGCAGATCGGGGAGCGGCAGGCTCTTGGACACCCATCCGTCCGCCCCGGCGTCGACGGCGAGGACGATGTCGGAGACGTCCTGAGAACCGGAGAGGACCAGCACGGCGGGAGGGTCGGGGAGCTGCTCGATCGTGGTCAGCAGCGGGAGGCTCGGACCGCCCACGAGGTGGTAGTCCAGGAGCACGACGTCGGGCCGGTGCCGACCGAGGCACTGCCGCGCGTCCTCGGCGGAGTACACCGCCTCGACCGCGCCGATGACCGGTTCCAGCCGGAGCCGCAGGGCGAGCGCGTCGGCGAAGGCCTCGTTGTCGTCCACGATGAGCAGGTCCATCGGCGGGCGCCTCCGGATGCCCGAGCCCACGAGAGGATCCCGGTCAGGCGGAGCGGTTGCCGAGCGGCGCACCTGGGACGCACACGTCCGGATGCAGCCGCTCGACGACCGTCTCCAGATCCCCCGGGTCGAGGACGTCCGGGTAACAAGCCCCCACCTTGGCTTTCCCGGACGATGTCATCCTCGTCCCCCCTCTGTTGTGCACCGACCCTAGGGGCGTCGGCTGGCTGAGGGGAGCCCCGGCGTGGACGAGATCGGTTACGCCATTCGGACGACCTGGCTACCGCTTGGCCTGCTGCGGCCAGATCAGCCGCACGGTCGTGCCCGGGCCGGGGCCGCTCAGGATCTCCAGGCGGCCGCCGTTGGCGCGCACCGCCTCCTGCACGATGGACAGGCCCTGGCCGATCCCGCCGCCGATCCGGCCGAACCCCTGGCCGTCGTCGGTCACCTGCACCCAGGCCAGACCGTCCTGGGCGTCGACGGTGACGTCCACGCTCCCGGAGTCGCCGGCCGCCCGCGCCGCGTTGTCGAGCACGTTGGCGATCGCTTGGCGCATCTGCACCGGGTCGCCGAACGCGACGGTGCCCTGGCCGGCCTTCACCCCGACGGAGACGTCCCGGCTGAGCCGGACGGTCTGCACGCACTGGTCGACGAGCTCGACGAGGTCCACGAGGAAGGTCTGCCGCCGGAACTCCGAGAGCTCGGCGGCGATCAGCTCGTTGGCGAGGCTGAGCTGGTCGGCGATCAGCCGGAACCGCCGTGCGGTGTCACCGGCGTGGTCCGGCATCTCCGCGAGGTTCAGGCCGGCCGCGAGGTACTGGCGAAGGTCGTGGCACAGCCTCGCGATGCGTTCATCCGACCCGGCGGCCGGTGTCTCCGTCTCCCGCACCATCCGGCGTCCCCCTTCCCGACACCAGGGTCACATACCTTGCGCATACCTTCATTCCAGTATGCGCTCAACGGGTGGCTGTGTCCCTGATGCCGTAGACCGCCATGGTCGCCGGCCCAGCCCTGCCTGGCTCGAGCCTAGCTGAACAGGCTCACGCCTCCCGGTCCGACGAGCAGGCCGACGATGATCAGCACGATGCCCATCAGGAGTCGCGAGCGGAAGATCGAGACGATCCCCCAGACGACGAGGATCACCGCGATGATCCACAAGATGAAGTCCCACATGAGGCCCTCCCTCTCGGGCACCGTCCGGTGATGCCCAGGCTGTCGGGGCTATCCTCCCCTCGGTGAACGCGCCTCAAACGTCCGGAAAGGGGATCGTTCGGGCATCCCAGTTCGGTAACCGGACGGTCGCGGCCCGTTCGTCGTACTCTTCCCACGGAAATGGCCCGCTGCCCACGGTGAGTTCACCATGGGCAGCGGGCCTTTACCAGGGGACCCTGGTAAAGGCCCCCGGGTCAGCCGGTCGGGTGGTGCCGGGTCAGCCGGTCTGGTTGGCGATCGTGAACTGAACGCCGCCGTTGGCGTCCACCTGGGCGTCGAGGATCTTGTCGTCGAGGGTGGCTGCTGCGGTCTCCTCCAGGAAGACGCGCGCGCCCTCCTCCTCGAGCACCTGGTCGCCCGGCTGCGGCCCCTGGGTCGGCATCACGTGCAGGGCGGGGGAGTCCGGCTCGTCCTGGCTGATCCGCAGCCCGGCGTCCTGGCCGGTGCCTGCCTGGTCGACGATGTTCTTCACCACGGTGTTGGCGTTCTCGGTCAAGGTGAGCACGACGTGCATCTCCGTTCGCTGGCTTTAGCGGTCCCCACCACCGTGCCCGCCCCGGCGCGCCGACTCAACCCCGGCGGCCGAATCGGGGCCGCTGGTCCGGTGGGCTAAACCGGTTGCCGCGGCGCCTAGACTTCCTGAGGTCATGCCCGAAGCCGACCGTCCTCGCCGCAGGCCCGCGCGGAGACGGCCCCGCCGGTCTGGTCCGTCCCCTGCCGAGGTGGAGCGTCGCCGCGGCCTGGTCCCGGCGCTCAGCTTCCCCGACGAGCTGCCGGTCAGTGCGCACCGCGACCAGCTGGCCGAGGTGATCGCTGCGCACCAAGTGGTGATCGTGGCCGGTGAGACGGGGTCCGGCAAGACCACCCAGATCCCGAAGATCTGCCTCGAGCTCGGCCGCGGGCTGCACGGCATGATCGGGCACACCCAGCCCCGCCGGATCGCCGCCAGGAGCGTCGCCGAGCGTATCGCCGAGGAGGTCGGTTCGCCGCTGGGTGGCCTGGTCGGCTACCAGGTGCGGTTCGCCGACCACACCGGTCCGGACACGCTGGTCAAGCTGATGACCGACGGGGTGCTGCTGGCCGAGCTGCAGCACGATCGGATGCTCACGTCGTACGACACCCTGATCATCGACGAGGCACACGAGCGCAGCCTGAACATCGACTTCATCCTCGGCTACCTCAAGCGACTGCTGCCGCGCCGGCATGACCTCAAGGTGGTGATCACCTCCGCGACCATCGACCCCGAGCGGTTCTCCCGGCACTTCGCGGGCCCCGACGGCACCGGCGCGCCGATCGTCGAGGTGTCCGGGCGCACCTACCCGGTCGAGGTGCGTTACCGGCCCCTGGTTGAGGAAGGGTACGACGACCCGGAGCTCGGCGCCGAGGGCGAGATGGTCATCCGGGACCAGACCGAGGCGATCGTGGACGCCGTCGCCGAGCTGACCGCGGAGGGGCCCGGGGACATCCTGGTGTTCCTGCCCGGCGAGCGGGAGATCCGCGACACCGCGGAGGTGCTGACGAAGACCGCCGCCAAGGCCCGGCCGGTGGGCCGGTTCGACGTGGTGCCGCTCTACGCCCGCCTGTCCGGAGCCGAGCAGCACCGGGTCTTCGAGCCGCACACCGGCCGCCGCGTCGTGCTCGCCACCAATGTCGCCGAGACGTCGCTGACCGTGCCCGGCATCAGGTACGTCGTGGACACCGGCGTCGCGCGCATCTCGCGCTACTCGACCCGCACCAAGGTGCAGCGGCTTCCGATCGAGCCGATCAGCCAGGCCTCGGCCAACCAGCGCGCCGGCCGCTGCGGCCGGGTCGAGGCGGGGGTGTGCATCCGGCTGTACTCGGAGGAGGACTTCGAGGCCCGGCCGGCTTTCACCGACCCGGAGATCTTGCGCACCAACCTGGCCTCGGTGATCTTGCAGATGACCGCGCTCGGCCTTGGTGAGGTGGCCCGGTTCCCGTTCGTGCAGCCGCCGGACCAGCGGCACGTGAAGGCGGGCGTCCAGCTCCTGGAGGAGCTGTCGGCCCTGGCCCCCGCCGAGAAGGGCCACCGGCTGACCAAGGTCGGCCGGCAGCTGGTCGCGCTGCCCATCGACCCGCGGCTGGCGCGGATGGTGGTGGAGGCCGACCGGCTCGGCTGCCTGCGCGAGGTGCTCGTGCTGGCCGCGGCCCTGTCGCTGCAGGACCCGCGCGAGCGGCCGGTCGACCAGCAGGCGCAGGCCGACCAGAAGCACGCCCGGTTCCGGGACCAGAGCTCGGACTTCCTGGCCCTGCTCAACCTGTGGCGCTACCTGCGCACCCAGCAGAAGCAGCTGGGCTCGAGCGCGTTCCGCCGGATGTGCCGCTCGGAGTTCCTCAACTACCTGCGGATCCGGGAGTGGCAGGAGCTGGAGTCGCAGCTGCGCCGGGTCGCCCGGCAGCTCGGCTTCCATGCCGGGCCGCTGCGTGAGGAGACCGACGAGGACGCGGTACACCAGGCGCTGATGTCCGGGCTGCTCTCGCACATCGGTCTGCGCGACCCCGAGCGCCGCGACTACCTGGGCGCCCGCAACGCGCGGTTCTCGGTCTTCCCCGGGTCGGCGCTGTTCAAGAAGCAGCCCCAGTACGTAATGGCCGCCGAGCTGGTCGAGACCTCCAAGCTGTGGGCGCGGACGAACGCCAAGGTGTCCCCGGAGTGGGCCGAGCGGCTCGGCGCCGACCTGGTCAAGCGCAGCTGGTCCGAGCCGCACTGGTCGAAGAAGCGGGCCGCGGTGATGGCCTACGAGCGGGTCACGCTGTACGGCGTGCCGCTGGCCACCGACCGGCTGGTGTCCTACGGCAAGGTCGACCCGGCGCTGTCGCGGGAGCTGTTCATCCGGCATGCGCTGGTGTACGGCGAGTGGAGCACCCGGCACCCGTTCTTCGCCGCCAACCGGGCGCTGCTGGAAGAGGCCGAGGAGCTCGAGCACCGGGCCCGCCGCCGCGACATCGTGGTCGACGAGCACACGCTGTTCGACTTCTACGACGCCCGGGTCGGCCCCGAGGTGGTGTCGGGGGCGCACTTCGACGCCTGGTGGAAGAAGGTACGACGGACCCGGCCCGACCTGCTCACCTTCGACCCGAAGATGCTCGTCAGCGAACGGGCCGGGGAGGTTCGGGCCGAGGACTACCCGGACCAGTGGCGCGAGGGCGACCTGAGCCTCCCCCTGCGCTACCAGTTCGAGCCGGGCACCGAGCGGGACGGGGTGACCGTCGACGTACCCGTCGCCGCCCTGGACCGGCTGGACCCCGCCGCGTTCACCTGGCAGGTGCCGGGGCTGCGCGAGGAGCTGGTCGTGGCGCTGCTCCGCTCGCTGCCCAAGCGGCTGCGGGTCAGTTTCGTGCCGGCCCCGGACCACGCCCGGGCGTTCCTGGAAGCTGCGCCGGCGGGGGAGGAGGGCCTGCTGGACGCCCTGCAGCGTCACCTGCGGGCCACCACCGGGGTGGTCGTGCAGCACGAGGACTGGGACTGGACCAAGGTGCCCGCCCACCTCAGGCCCACCTTCCGGGTGCTCGACGAGCACGGCGCCGAGCTGGCCGAGGGCAAGGACCTCGACGCGCTGCGCGCCCGGCTGCGCCCGAAGGTGGTGGAGACCATCGGCAGGGCCGCCGCGGACAGCGGGCTGTCCGCGACCGGACAGACGAGCTGGACCTTCGGGACCATCGACACCACGTTCGTGCGGTCAAGGGCCGGGCATGAGGTGCGCGGCTACCCCGCCCTGGTCGACGAGCTGCCCACGCTGGGCACCCGCACCGCCGGGCTGCAGGTGCTCGGCTCGGGGGCCGAGCAGGACGCCGTGCACCGGCGCGGGCTGCGCCGGCTGCTGCTGCTCGCAGTGCCGTCACCGGCCAAGCAGGTCGCCGACCGGCTGGGCAACGCCGACAAGCTGACCCTGGCCGCCTCGCCGTACCCCTCGGTCGCCGACCTGCTCGAGGACTGCGCCGCCGCGGCGGTCGACGCGCTGGTCGACGAGCACGGCGGACCGGTGTGGGACGAGGCGGCCTTCGAGGCGCTCGCCGGCAAGGTGGCGGCCGGCCTGCCCGAACGCACCGCCGCCGTGCTGGCCGACGTGCTGCGGGTGCTGGCCCGCTGGCAGGAGACCGACCGCCGGCTCAGCGGCCCGGCGGACCTGGTGCTGCTGCCGGCACTGGCGGACATGAAGGCCCAGGTGGGCCGGCTGATGCACCGCGGGTTCATCTCCGAGGTCGGTGCGGGCCAGCTGCCCCAACTGCCGAGGTACCTCCAGGCGGTGCAGGTCCGGCTGGACAAGCTGGCGGACTCGCCGGGCCGCGACCGGCTGGCGATGGACCGGATCGCCGCGGTCGAGGAGGCCTACCTGAACCGGGTGGCGGCGCTCCCCGATGCTCGACCTCCTGAGGCCGGACTGGTGGCGGTGCGCTGGATGCTCGAGGAGCTGCGGGTGTCGCTGTGGGCCCAGCAGCTCGGCACGCCGTACCCGGTCTCGGAGACCCGGATCCGCAAGGCCCTGGACGGGCTGTGATCCGGGTCGCTACCTACAACCTCTACGTCGGCGCGGACCTGGCGCTGCTGTTCGGCGCGACGGACGCCGCGGACCTGGACCGGAGGGTCGGCCTGCTGCGCAAGCAGCTGCGGGCCACCGCGCCGGCCGAGCGGGCCGCGGCGGTGGCCCGGCTGCTCGCCCGGCACCGCCCGGACCTGGTCGGCGTGCAGGAGCTCACCCGGTGGACGCTGGCCCCCGGCGAGGGGCCGGCCTTGGTGGTCTCCGACTTCCGGGCCGACCTGGAGGCGGCGCTGGAGCGCGAAGGCTGCCCCTACGACGTGCACGCGGTCGCGCCGAGCTTCGGCGGCGGGATGCCGGTGCCGGACGACGGCGTGCTGTCGGTCGAGGGCGTCAACGCGGTGCTGGTCCGCCGTGACGGCCCGGTGGCCGTGGAGGCCGCCGAGACCGGCGTCTTCGCCCGCAGGCTGTGCGTGCCGACGGCGGTGCCGGGGGTCGAGTTCCCGATCGAGCGGGGCTGGGGAGCGGTGCACGGCCGGTCCCGGGACTGCACCTTCTGGTTCGTGACCACGCATCTGGAGGCGTACGACGAGGCGACGCGCGATGCCCAGCGCGACGAGCTGCTGGATCGGTTCGCCGACGGGCCGGTGATCCTGGTCGGCGACTTCAACGCCACCCCGGACGTCGTCGGGATGCCCGCGGACTTCCTCGATGCGTGGGCCGCCGGCGCCGGCCCTGGCTACACCTGCGGCCAGCATCCGGGCCTGACGAACGCCGACAGCCTGCTCAGCGAGCGCATCGACTACGTGTGGGCGTGCGGGCCGCGGGTCACCGGCTGCACGCTGATCGGCGCCGACCCCGCGGACCGCACACGCGGCGGGCTGTGGCCCTCGGACCACGCCGGGGTGCTCGCCACCCTCGACCTCGCCGACTTGTCAGGCGGGAGGGGGTCTGCGGCGCAGTGCCTTGGTCTCGGAGCGCCGCTTCTTGCCGGCCAGCCGGCGCTCCCGGGACCCCCGGGTCGGGCGCGAGGCCTTCCGTGGCCTCGGCGGCGGCGCCATCGCCTCGGTGAGCACCTCCACCAGCCGGGCCCGCGCGGCCTCCCGGTTGCGGTGCTGGGAGCGGTACTCCGAAGCCGTGATGGTGAGCACCCCGTCCACCAGCCGGCCGGCCAGCCGGGACAGCGCCCGCTGACGGAGGTGGTCGGGGAGCGCCGTCGACCCGGCCAGGTCGTAGGAGAGCTCGACGCGCGAGTCGGCGGTGTTCACCGACTGGCCGCCGGGACCGGAGGACCGGCTGAACCGCCAGGACAGCTCGGCCTCGGGGATCTCCAGCCCGCGCACCACGAGCGGCCGGCTCATCGGGGCCCCCGCGGAAGTGCGACCGCAGCGGGCAGATCCGTGGGGTGGTTCATCGTGGTCCCGGCTGGGCGCCCAGCGTGGCCACGCAGCGTGCTGCTGCTCGCATGGCGAGGTCCGGCCCGCCGAGCAGGAAGCCGGCCGCAAGCGCGTCGCCGGCGCCGGTCGCGTCCCGGACCGGTCCCGGCTCAGGAGTACGACGGTCGGCCTGCCCGTGCTCGAGGAACGTGGCCCCGGCCGGGCCGTGCTTGCGCACCAGAGCCGGCACCCCTGGCGCGCCACAGGCGGCCCACTCGGCGTCGCCGGCGAACACGACATCAGGCTCCGTCCGCTGCCAGAGCGTGCGGAACGCCTCCGCGCCGTACTCCTCGATCATCGCCGCGCTGGACAGGTCGACCGCGACCCGGACACCACGCCCGGCGGCGGCACCGGTGAGAGCGAGCAGCCGGTCGGGGTCGTGGGCGCGGAGCAGGGCGTAGCCGGAGACGTACAGCCAGGCGGCATCATTCAGCCAAGGTCCCGGCTCGAGCCGGTCCAGCCAGTCGGTGGAGCCGGGGTCGGAGGCCAGGGTGCGCCGGCCGTCGCTCACCAGGGACACCACCGTGCCCGCCCGCTCGGCGGGCACCAGCTCCGGCTCGACGCCGGCGGCGGCCAGTGCGTCGGCGAGCAGCCGTCCGGGACCGTCCGGTGCGCCGGGACCGACCAGCCGAGCCCGGCCGCCGAACGCGGACACCCAGGCCGCCACGTTCGCGCCCTGGCCGCCGGCACGCAGGGTGATGGAGGCCGGCACGTCGTCGTCGGCGGCCAGGTCCCGGTCGGTCTCGACGAGCACGTCGAGCATCACCTCGCCCAAGCAGCAGACCAGCACGCCGCTGAACCTCCTTCACCTCCGGTCCGGCAGAATGCCGGGAATGAGCTCGCTTCCCCTCCAGATGTCCGAAGAGGTGTCCGACGCTATTGCATCCGGCGTCGGGGTCGTCGCCCTGGAGTCGACGATCATCAGCCACGGTCTGCCCAAGTCCAGCAGCGCGAAGACCGCTCGCGAGATCGAGGCGGCGGTGCGCGCGGAGGGTGCGGTCCCCGCGACCATCGCCCTGGTCGACGGCGCGATCCGGGTGGGGCTGCCCGAGGACGCGCTCACCCAGGTGGCCGAGCGCGAGGACGTGGTGAAGACCAGCGTGCGGGACCTGCCCGTGGTGATGAGCCGCGGGCTCACCGGGGCCACGACGGTGGCCGCCACGTCGTACCTCGCCCGGCTGGCCGGCATCCGGGTGTTCGCCACCGGTGGGCTCGGCGGGGTGCACCGCGGCGCCCGGGAGACCTGGGACGAGTCCGCGGACCTGGTGACGCTCAGCCAGGTGCCGATCACGGTGGTCTGCGCGGGGGTCAAATCGATCCTGGACGTGCCGGCCACCCTCGAGCGGCTGGAGTCCTGGTCGGTGCCGGTGCTCGGCTACCGCACCGACGCACTGGCCGGCTTCTACGTGCGCGACAGCGGCGTGGGCGTGCCGTGGCGGGTGGAGTCACCCGAGGAGGTGGCAGCGATGATGCGCTACCGCGACTCGCTCGGACTCACCCAGGGCATCGTGGTCGCCAATCCGATCGACGCGGCGGACGAGATGGATCTCGACCTGCATCGGCGGACGCTGGCCGCGGGGCTGGACGAGGTGGCCCGGCTGGGGATCACCGGCAAGGACGTGACCCCGTTCCTGCTCGGCTTCTTCCACGAGCGCACCGAGGGGGCCAGCCTGACCGCGAACGTGGCGCTGGTGCTGGCCAACGCGGGCCTGGCCGCGCGGATCGCGCTGGCCTGAGAGAACTGGGGGCGTCGGACCGGGAGCGCCTCACGGCGCGTGGCCGCTCGTAGCGGCTATTTGTGGGACCCGGGGCTGCCGCGGCCCGACGCCTCTGGCCACTGTACAAGGCCCGTTCCAGCGACCAAGGCACAACACCCGTTCGGTCAGGCGAGCGCGCCGTCGGTCTCCAGCCGGGCGGCGTGCTCGAGCTGCTCGCCCATGGTGAGCAGCTTCGCCGCCGACAGGTCCGACTCGTACGGCGAGGCGGCGCGCACACAGCCGATGTGTGCACGCCCGGCGGCGGCCACCCTGGCGAACGCCGCGGCCCGGTAGAGGGTGTCGGCGAAGTCGCCCCGGACCACGCCGCGCAGCACCTGGTCGACCAGGCTCTTCACCTCGTCCGGCCCGGGCGGGTCCACGACGCCGGCGACCGCCTCGTGGACCGGGGTGTGCCGGCGGCCCGCGTCGAACTCGCGGGCGGCGGCGAGCGGGTCGGCGTACACCCAGGAGCGCAGCAGGTACAGCCGCCACAGGCAGCCGGCGAGCGAGTCGGCGGAGGCGCCGGCCCACAGCTCGGCGAGCGTGTCCAGGCCCTCCGAGTCGGCCAGCGACACCACCCTGGACACCACCGCTTCGTCCTCGGTGTTGTGCGCGCCGCGCACCAGCAAGGTGGCGCACCGATCGGCGGCCTCACTGCGCTCGGCCGGGTCCACGCTGCCGGGGATGGTCTCGAAACGGGCCGCGCCGGGCAGGGCGGGGCGGTGGAAGTGCGAAGGTCGGCTCATCGGCTCCAGCGTAGTCAGCCGGACCGCTGGTCTCCGGTGATCGCTTCGGCGAGCGGCTCGGCGGTCAGCTCGACCTGCCAGGGCCGGGCTCCGAGCGCGGCCAGCCGCCAGCCCACCATCGCCGGCCACTGCCCCGGCGACTCGGGGACGGGCGGCTCCCAGGCCAGCCGCCGGACGAAGTCGGGGGTGAGCAGGTTCTCGGTGGGCAGGTTCAGCCGCTCGGCCAGCTCGGCCAGCGTCTCCCGGCACCGCTTGAGCCGATCGGCCGCGACCGGGTCCTTCTCGGCCCACGCCCGCGGGGGCGGCGGGCCGTCGTACCGCGCCGTCAGCGGCGGCAGGTCTCGCTCGGGCAGGGCGCGGGCGGTGCGCAGCGCGGCCAGCCACTGGGTGCAGTAGCGCTCCGCACCGCGGCCCCGGAACCCCTTCAGCCCGAGCAGGGAGGCCTTGTCCCGGGGCAGCGCGTTGGCCGCCTCGACGATCGCGGTGTCCGGGATGATCCGGCCGGGCGTGACGTCGCGCTGGGAGGCGATCGCGTCCCGGGTCTGCCACAGCTCCCGGATCGCCGCCACCGCGCGGCGGCCCCGTGCCCGGTGCATGCCCGAGGTGCGCCGCCACGGCTCCGCCCGGGGCGCCGGGGGAGTGGCGTTCACCAGGTGGGCGAACTCCTGGCGGGCCCACTCGGACTTGTTCTCCTTGTCCAGCTCTGCAGCGAGCGCGTCGCGCAGCTCGATGAGCACCTCGACGTCGAGGGCGGCGTACTCCAGCCAGGGCTCCGGCAGTGGCCGGTGCGACCAGTCCACGGCGGAGTGCTCCTTGCGGAGCCGCCGGCCGACGATGGTCTCCACCAGGGTGGCCAGCCCGACCCGCGGGTAGCCGAGCAGCCGGCCGGCCAGCTCGGTGTCGAAGAGCGTGGTGGGCCGCAGGCCGAGCTCGCCGAGGCAGGGCAGGTCCTGGGAGGCGGCGTGCAGGATCCACTCGGCATCCCCGAGCGCGTCGTCGAGCACGGTCAGGTCGTCGAACGGGACCGGGTCGACCAGCACGGTCCCCGAGCCCTCGCGGCGCAGCTGGATCAGGTAGGCGCGGGCGGAGTAGCGGTAGCCGGAGGCGCGCTCGGCGTCGAGGGCCACCGGCCCGGTGCCCCGGGCCAGCGCGGCTGCCGCCTCGGCGAGCGCGTCCGGGGTGTCCACCACCGGCGGGAGCCCGTCACGGAGGGTGAGCAGCGGTGCCTGGGTCTCCTGTGGTTCGTCAGCGCGGCTCGGCGCGGACGAGGTGGGGCTCCCGGGGTGCTGCATCAGACGCGGCCACGCTGTCCCCGCCGGCTCGGCATCGGCGCGACACCTTCGGGGACCGGGGGCAGCCCGGCCGCCGTGCACAGCAGCTCTCCCCACGCCTCCACGTGGGTGGTCAGGTCTCCCAGCGGGGTCCACGAGGCGCGGATCTCCAGCTGGGCGGTGGCCTCCTCGTCGGCCATCGAGCCGAAGCTCTCCGAGGCCACCTTGGTGACCGTGCCGGAAGGGGCCAGGAACTCCGCGCCGTGTGCCTCGAGGGCTTCGGTGAGCCAGGACCAGCCCACCTCGCCGAGCAGCGGGTCGTTGGCCATCTCCGGGTCGATCTCGGCCCGGGCGTAGGCCACGCAGCGGAACGTGCCCTGCCAGGCGTCGTTGCCGGCCGGGTCGTGCAGCAGCACCAGCCGCCCGGTGCCCACGTCCTCGCCCTCGACGGTCACGTCCGCGGACAGCGCCGAGGCGTACGGCGCGATGCGCTGGGGCGCCGGCATCTCCTCGCAGAAGATCTCCGGGCGCAGCCGCGCGGCGTGCAGAGCGGCGACGGCGACCCGGAACGCCTCCGGAGTCACATCGCCGTCCACACGGGGCTCCTGTCGTGCGGCCATGGCCTCAGACTAGGCCGGATCCGGCACGCCCCGTACCCCGCCACGCCGCCTGACCTGCGAAGATCGGGGCATGCCGGCACCCTCGACGACCACCTCGCCCGTGTACGACTCGGCCCTCTTGCGGGCCGCGCGCGGCGAGCCGGTGCCGCACACGCCGGTGTGGTTCATGCGCCAGGCGGGCCGCTCGCTGCCGGAGTACCGCCGGCTCCGGGAGGGGGTGCCCATGCTGGAGGCCTGCATGCGCCCGGACCTGGCCGTGGAGATCACCCTGCAGCCGGTGCGCCGCTACGGGGTGGACGCGGCGATCTTCTTCTCCGACATCGTGCTGCCGCTCAAGGCGGTCGGCGTCGACCTGGACATCGTGCCCGGGGTCGGGCCGGTGGTGGCCTCCCCGGTGGGCTCCGCGGCCGACGTGGCGGCGATCCCGGACCTGCTGCCCGAGCACGTGCCGTTCATCTCCGAGTCGGTCAGCACGCTGGTCGACGAGCTCGGCGAGACCCCGCTGATCGGGTTCGCGGGGGCACCCTTCACCGTCGCGTCCTACCTGGTGGAGGGCGGTCCGTCCAAGGAGCACGCCCGGACCAAGGCGATGATGTTCGGCGAGCCCGAGCTGTGGGACGCGCTGATGCGCAAGATCGCCGGCATCTCGGCGGCCTACCTCGCGGTGCAGGTCGAGGCCGGCGCCTCCGCCGTACAGCTGTTCGACTCGTGGGCCGGGGCGATGTCCCCGGCCGACTACGAGCGCTACGTGATGCCCTACTCCGCGATGGTGCTCGAGAGCGCCGGCGAGCTGGGCGTGCCGCGGATCCACTTCGGGGTGGGCACCGGGGAGCTGCTCGGCCTGATGGGGGAGGCCGGCGCGGATGTGGTCGGCGTGGACTGGCGGGTGCCGCTCGCGGAAGGGGTACGACGCGCGGGCGGCCGCGCCGTGCAGGGGAACCTGGACCCCTCGCTGGTGTTCGCACCCACCGACGTGATGCTCGACCGGGCCGCCGAGGTGCTCCAGGCGGGGAAGGCCGCTCCTGGCCACATCTTCAACCTCGGACACGGCGTGATGCCGTCGACCGACCCCGACCAGCTGGCCCGGCTCACCGACTTCGTGCACGAGCAGTCGGCTCGCTGACGTGCCCCGCCGCCCCGCTCCGCAGACCCGTGCCGCCCCGCGGGTGGTGGTCGTCGGCGCCGGGATCGCCGGGCTGGCCGCCGCGGCCGGGCTGCGCCGGGAGCGGCCAGACCTCGACGTGACCGTGCTGGAGGGCTCCCCGGAGATCGGCGGGAAGCTGGCCCTGGCCGAGGTCGCCGGGGTCACCGTCGACGTGGGTGCGGAGTCGATGCTGAACCGGCGACCGGAGGCCGTCGAGCTGGCCCGGAGCGCCGGGCTGGGGGAGCGGCTGGTGCACCCCGCGACGTCGTCGGCCCGGCTGTGGTCGCGGGGGCGGATGCACCCGATGCCGCCCACGCTGATGGGGGTGCCCACCGACGCGCGGGCACTGGCCGAGAGCGGGGTGATCTCCAAGCACGGGCTGGCCCGCGCGGCGCTGGACGCCGTGCTGCCGCCCACCCGGCTGGCCGACCAGGACGTGAGCATCGGCCGGCTGATCGAGGAGCGGTTCGGCAGGGAGGTCGTGGACCGGCTGGTCGAGCCGCTGCTCGGCGGGGTGTATGCCGGCCACGCGCGCGAGATCTCGGCCCGGGCCGCCGTGCCGCGGGTCGTGTCGCTGCTGGACCAGGACAAGTCGCTGCTCCGCGCAGCGGCCGCGGCGACCCGGGTCTCCTCCGACGTGCCGGTGTTCGCCGGGCTGGTGGGTGGGTTGGGACAGCTGCCGGCCGCGGTCGTGACATCGGCCCAGCTCGACGTACGCACCAGTGCGACAGTGCGCGGGCTGGCCCACGCCACCCGTGGTGGCTGGAACCTGGTGGTCGGGTCCGCGCACGACCCGACGGTCGAGCACGCGGACGCGGTGCTTCTCGCAACCCCGGCCGCGGCCACCGCGCGGCTGCTGTCGGAGGTGGCTCCGGAGGCGGCGCTGGAGCTGGCGCGGGTGGAGTACGCCTCCATGGCCATCGTGACGCTGGCGTTCCGGAAGCAGGACCTGCCGGCCGTGCAGGGTTCCGGGTTCCTGGTGCCTCCCGTGGACGGCCGGACGATCAAGGCCGCCACGTTCTCGTTCGCCAAGTGGGGCTGGATGGCCGACGCCGGCGGGGTCGACGGCGAGGAGCTGCGCGTGCTGCGCTGCTCGGTCGGCCGGCACCGCGAGGAGCAGGTGCTGCAGGTCCCGGACGAGGAGCTGGTCCAGACCGCCCTGGACGACCTCGCCGACGCGGTCGGGTTGTGCGTGCGCCCGGTGGACGCGCACGTGCGCCGCTGGGGCGGCGCGCTGCCGCAGTACGCCGTCGGTCACCTGGAGCGGGTGGCCCGGGTGCGCGCCGGGGTCGCCAAGCAGCCCGGCCTCGCGGTGTGCGGTGCGGCCTACGAGGGGCTGGGGATCCCGGCCTGCATCGCGTCCGCGGAGCTGGCGGTCGCGCAGGTGCTGGAAGCGCTCCCCGACCCCGATCGCTGAGGGCTTGCCCGACGGGGGGAGAATCGGGGCATGACCGAAGCAGCACGCCAGCCCAACAAGGGGAAAGTCGCCCGCGACCTCAACGCGCAGATCCGCTACACGATGTGGTCTGTGTTCCACCTCCGGGACGTGCTGGGGGACGCCGACCGGGCTGCGGAGGCCAATGAGGTCGAGAAGCTTTTCGAGGAGCTAGAGGCCTCCGACGTCACCCTCCGGGGGCTGTACGACGTGTCCGGTCTGCGCGCCGATGCCGAGCTGATGGTCTGGTGGCACTCGTCGAGCTCCGACGAGCTGCAGAGCGCCTACCACCGCCTCCGTCGTACCGCCTTCGGGAGGCGGCTGGAGCCGGTGTGGTCGCAGATGGCGGTGCACCGGCCGGCGGAGTTCAACAAGAGCCACGTCCCGGCGTACGTCGCCGACGAGCGGCCGCGCGGCTACATGGCCGTCTACCCGTTCGTGCGGTCCTACGACTGGTACCTCCTCGAGGACGCCGAGCGGCGCCGGCTGCTCGCCGAGCACGGGAGGATGGCGCGCGAGTACCCGGACGTCCGGGCGAACACAGTGCCCGCCTTCGCGCTCGGCGACTACGAGTGGGTGCTGGCCTTCGAGGCCGACGACCTGCACCGGATCGTGGACCTGATGCGGCACCTGCGCGGCTCCGAGACGCGCATGCACGTGCGGCTGGAGGTGCCGTTCTACACCGGCAAGCGGCGCACCCCCGCCGAGCTGATCGCCGACCTCCCCTGAGTGGAGCCGGCGCCCGCGGTGTGTTGGGCCGCCTGGCGACATCGGAGAGTGGTCGTCGCTGTTTGACTGCAGGTCTCTTACGTCGACGGCCGGGACGGCTCGACGCTGCGCGAACGCCGGTTGATCTGGGTGGGAGCCCCGGCTACTCGGCTGGTTCCAGGCTGAGGCTGATCGAGTTGATGCAGTACCGCTGGTCGGTCGGGGTGTCGTAGCCCTCGCCTTCGAAGACGTGGCCGAGGTGCGAGCCACAGTTGGCGCAGCGCACCTCGACGCGCTTCATGCCGAAGGACGTGTCCTCGATGTACTCGACCCGGTCCTCGGCGAGCGGGGAGTAGAACGAGGGCCAGCCGCAGTGCGACTCGAACTTGGTGTCGGAGCGGAACAGCTCGGCGTCGCAGGCCCGGCAGCGGTAGACGCCGGTGGTCTTGGTGTCGGTGTACTTCCCGGTGAACGCGCGCTCCGTGCCGGCCTTGCGCAGCACGGCGTACTCGTCCGGGGACAGCTCTTCACGCCACTCGGCGTCGCTCTTCTCGATGGCGTAACCCATGGCTCAACGGTACTCACTCGTGACAACCGGGCACGAACACTGCGTTGAGTGCCGGCTCAACACTGCGCGAGCGCCGGCTCGACTCAGGTGGAGGGGCCGAGCCGCACCACCTGTGGGTCGTGGTCGGAGATCTGGCTGGCGAACTCGGCGTTCACGTGCACCACGTCGTACGCGAACCCGTAGCGCACCAGGGCCGGTGACAGCAGGATCTGGTCGAGCACCTCGCTGTTGCCCTCGTAGTCGTAGGTGTACTGCTCGTCGGCCGGAGGGTTCGCGGCAGGTCGGTGAGCGCGGTCGGTCACCTCCTGGGCCTGGTGGTGGCGCTGCTCGGCGGAGGGGTGGTCTCCGAGGTGTACGGCGGAGGTGGCAACTCGGGCGCGACCTGGACCAACGACTTCGTCGAGCTCTACAACGCCGGCACCGCCCCGGTCGACGTCACGGGCTGGACGGTGCAGTACGCCAGCGCCGGCAGCACCGCCGCGCGTGTCCGTGTCACAACGTTCCCTCCGTGTCCGTGTGCACGCCACCGGAGGCACGTCCCGCGCGACTATCCCCACATGAAGGGACAAGCTGCGCGTCGTCGACAGTTCGGACAGGCGGCTCGTGGCGGCCCACGGCGGCCGGCAGCCTCTAGATTGGTCGGCATGGCGAGCAGCGCGACCGAGGTGGAAGCCGGGGGCCGGACCGTGCGGGTGTCCAGCCCGGACCGGGTGGTCTTCCCCGCGACCGAGACCAGCCCAGCGGTCACCAAGCTGCAGGTGGTGGAGTACTACCTCGCCGTCGGCCCGGGAATCCTCCGGGCGCTGATGCACCGGCCCACCACGCTGGAGCGCTGGCCGAAGGGCGTGTACGACGGGGTGGTGCGCGCGACTCGGGAGGACCCGCACGGCGACGCGTTCTACCAGAAGCGGGCGCCGAAGGGCGCGCCGTCGTACGTCGAGACGGCCCGGATCATGTTCCCCTCGGGCAGGCACGCCGACGAGATCTGCCCGACCGAGGAGGCGGTGATCGCCTGGGCGGCGCAGATGAACACGATCACCTTCCACCCGTGGCCGGTGCGCCGCGACGATCCCGACCATCCCGACGAGCTGCGCCTGGACCTCGACCCGCAGCCGGGCACCGCGTTCGCCGACGCGGCCCGCATCGCGGGGGTGGCCCGCGAGCTGCTCGAGGATCTCGGCATGGTCGGATTCCCGAAGACCAGCGGCAACCGCGGCGTGCACATCTACGTGCGCATCGCGCCGCGCTGGACGTTCACCGACGTGCGGCACGCCGCGATCGCGTTCGGGCGCGAGCTGGAACGCCGCACCGACGGGGTGACCACCGCCTGGTGGAAGGAGGAGCGCGGCCGATCTGTGTTCGTGGACTACAACCAGAACGCTCGCGACCGCACCATCGCCTCCGCCTACAGCCTGCGGCCGCTGCCCGGCGCACCGGTGTCCACGCCGGTCACCTGGGACGAGCTGCCGGAGGTCGACCCGAAGCAGCTGAACCTGCACACGCTTCCGGCCCGGTTCGCCGAGCGCGGCGACGTGCACGCCGCCATCGACGATCGGCACTGCTCGCTGGAGCCGCTCCTGGACATCTACCGCCGCGACGAGGAGGCCGGCCTGGGGGAGATGCCCTACCCGCCGGACTACCCCAAGATGCCCGGGGAGCCGCCGCGGGTCCAGCCCAGCAAGATCAACCTGGCCAACTGGGAGAACGTCACGGACCGATGAGGGCCTGCTCGTCCGCCAGGGCGATGGCCAGCTCGCCGGCAGCCGTGGGGTGGAACGGGGCGCGGTCCTTGAGGCCCTGGACGTACGGCTCGGCGCTGCACACCCCGTGGTCGGTGAAGTCCGGCTGCACCGCGGTGAAGTTGGCTGCCTTCGCCCCTTCGCTGAGGATGCTGTTCAGAGCGCCCAGCAGCCGCTGCATCGACCTCTGCTTCGCGTCCGTCATGCCGATCGGGTGCAGGCAGGTCGAGTCGCTGGAGAACGGGTTGTAGTAGAGGTTGATCAGCACCCGCGGGTGGGTCGGCAACGCCTGGAGGTCCGACAGCAGGCGGAGGTAGTCGGCGCTGAAGCCGGCCAGCCGCTGCTGGAAGTACGCCTCCGCCACCCTGTTGTCGCAGCTGGACGAGATCGCGCACGCCTGGAGCAGGCCGGACCAGCTGACGTCGTTGGCGCCAGCGCTGACGATCACCGTCGACGCCTTGGCCACGGCCGGCTCCTGCATCTGCGCGGGGAGGATCCGCGTCCCCGCGGTCTGCGGCCCGAGGATGCCCTCGGCGATCGTGGCACCGCTGCAGGCCAGGTTGGTGACGTCCCAGCCGTTCGCCCTGGCCAGCACCATCGCGTAGGCGTCCCGGCTGCGCCGGCAGATGCGGCCCACCCGGGTGGGGTGCCGCACCGGCTGGAGGCCGAAGCCGGCGGCGGTGGAGTCGCCGATCACCACGACGCGGGTGCCGGTCGGTGGCGCGGGGTGGGGAGTCAGGTCGGGGGCACGTGCCGTGCCCACCAGGTCCTGCAGGCTGTGGACCTGGCTGAGCTTCTGGGGCGCGGTGTACGCCGTGACCATGATCGCGCCGAGGTTGACCGCCTCGACGACGACCACCCCGACGACCACGAACACTGTGGTGTGCCCCCGGCCACGGCGCAGCCAGCCGCTGATCGCCCCGAGCAGCACGATGGCGGAGGCGCCCACGATGGCAAGCTCCCACAAGAAGTACTGGCGCCAGCCGTCCACCAGTGCGGTCTCCAGGCTCTGTGCCGCGGACCCGCCCGAGGCGTTGTGCGTGAAGTCGGTGAGCTGCTGGTTGAGGGTGATCTGGGTCAGCCGGACCCGGGGACGGACGGGCCCGGCGAACGTGGTGGACGTCTCGATCTGCTGCCCGAACAGGTCCAGCTCGCCCGGGCCGGCCAGGCTCAACGTCGGCGCGGTGGCGCCCACCTCGACGGTCTGGCCCGCTGCCGGCACTGCCTGCATCGGGGTGACGGCCAGCCCGATGGCGATGGAGGCAGCCGCCGCCGCGACGATCAGCACGACATTCCGCAACAATGCACGCACGACCCCCTCTTACCCGGCTCACGCGGACCATTCGCACTGACAGGGACCGATTTGCGGGTCGCTAGGGTTCGCAGGGTGAGCCAGTTCCCGGAACCCGGCGCGGAGACCGCTGACCCGGCGGCGCTGTTCGCGCGCTACCTGGACTTCTACCGGGAGACCGTGATCCGCAAGGTCACCGGCCTGTCCGTGGAGGACCGGCGCCACACCCGGCTGCCCAGCGGCTGGACCCCGTTGGAGCTGGTCTTCCACCTGGCCTGCATGGAGCGGCGCTGGATCGTGTGGGGCTTTCTCGGTGAGGACGTCGCCGACCCGTGGCCGGACTCGCAGGGCTCGCCCGACCAACCTTGGAAGGTGCCGGACGGGATGTCCTTCGACGCGATCGTGACGATGCTGCGCGACATAGGTGGCCGCACCAGCGCCGTGCTCGCCGAGACGCCCTTGGACCGGCAGGCGCCACCGGGGCCGAGGTTCGCCGGCGAGCCGGCCACCCTGGCCTGGATCTGCTTCCACGTGCTGCAGGAGCACGCCCGCCACGCGGGGCACCTCGACATCGCCGTCGAGCTCGCCGGAGGCCCCCTCGGCGAGTAGCTACATTCCGGTGCTGCCCTCGCCGCCGCCGGCCTGCTCGTCGAAGCTCTCGTGCTCGAGCAGGTGCAGCACGGGAACCCCGAGCTTGCGCCGAGCGCGCGAGCTCCAGTCCATGTGGAAGAACTCGGCGACCACGTGCGGCCTGGTCAGGATGATCACCTCGGCGGCATCGACCTCCTTGGCCTTGGCCGCGACCGCGTCGATCGGGTCCAGGTTGACGATGGTGCCCAGCGCGTTCCCGCCCGCGTCCGCCATCCGGTCCACGCACGCGCTCACGTCGTCGCGAGCGTGCTCGAGGATCTCCTGCTGGACCTCCTCGAGGTTCACGTCGCTGAGCATGATCGTCGGCGAGGCCAGCACCTCACTGGCCGCGAGCGAACCCATCGCGGACTCGACGCGCGCGGCGGCGTCCTCCACGGGAAGTACGACGTGGTAGCGGACCGGGCCCTCGATGCCTTCGTGCAGGCTGCGCACCTGCCGGGCGTCCTGCGCCGACAGCGGCTGCTCGACGAGCAGCACCACGTCGTAGGTCTGCGGTTCGGTCATCGCGGTCGGACTCCTCATGCGTTGGTGTCGAGAACCTTACTCAAGTCGTAGCCCACCGGCTCCTCCAACTGGTCGAAGCCGCACGAGGACGGCTCCCGGTCCGGCCGCCAGCGTTTGAACTGGGTGGTGTGTCGGAACCGGCTGCCCTCCATGTGGTCGTAGCCGACCTCCAGGACGCGCTCGGGGCGCAGCGCCACGAAGGACAGGTCCTTGCCGGCGCTCCACCGGCTCTGGGTGCCGGGAACCCTGTCGGGGTTGGCGATCGCCCAGTCCGCCCACTCGCCCCAGGGGTGCTCGGACGGGTCCTGGGCGACCAGCGGTTGGAGCTCCTCGAGCAGCTCGGCGCGGCGCTTCTCGGTGAACGACGCCGAGACCCCGACGTGCTGCAGCCGGCCCCCTCCGTCGTACAGCCCGAGCAGGAGCGACCCGAGCAACGGCCGCTCCGGCGTCGAGGTCTTGTGCAGCCGGTAGCCGGCGAGCACCACGTCCGCGGTGCGCTCGTGCTTGATCTTCAGCATCGCGCGGACGTTCGGCTGGTACGACGCGGACAGCGGCTTGGCCACCACGCCGTCCAGCCCCGCCCC
>DASSKA010000012.1:0-7730 GCA_035690905.1 Nocardioidaceae bacterium
GGAGGTGTTCCGCGCCTCGCCGCGGCAGGCCGACCTGATGATCGTGGCCGGCCGGGTCAGCCAGAAGATGGCGCCGGTGCTGCGCCAGATCTACGACCAGATGCCCGACCCGAAGTGGGTGCTGGCGATGGGCGTGTGCGCCAGCTCGGGCGGCATGTTCAACAACTACGCGATCGTGCAGGGCGTCGACCACGTCGTCCCGGTCGACATGTACCTGCCCGGCTGCCCGCCGCGGCCGGAGATGCTGATCGACGCCATCCTCAAGCTGCACGACCAGGTGCAGCACTCCAAGCTCGGCAAGCACCGCGAGGCCGAGATCGAGGAGACCGAGACCGAGGCGCTGAACGCGCTGCCGACCTCCGACATGAGGGGGCTGCTCCGATGAGCCCGAAGGAGCCCGGCGAGTTCCCCGAGGTGACGCCCGGCACCGACTCCGACGCGACCGGCAACCTCCCCGAGAACACGCTGCCGGTGGAGCCGGAGGCGCTGCAGCCCGAGGTCATCGAGGTACGCCGCGGCATGTTCGGCGTCACGGGCAGCGGCGACACCAGCGGCTACGGCGGACTGGTCCGGCCGGTCACCATGCCCGGCGGCACCCCGCGTCCCTACGGCGGCTGGTTCGACGAGGTCGCCGACAACCTCGGTGCTGCGCTGACCGAGGCTGGGTTGCCGAACGCGGTCGAGAAGGTCGTGGTGCACCGCGGCGAGCTCACCTTGTTCATCCGGCGCGCCGACCTGCTCGGGGTGGCCAAGCTGCTGCGCGACGACCCGACCCTGCGCTTCGAGTTCTGCTCGGGCGTGTCCGGGGTGCACTACCCCGAGGACCAGGGCCGCGAGCTGCACGCCGTCTACCACCTGCTCTCGATGACCCACAACCGCCGGATCCGGCTCGAGGTCACCTGCCCGGACGGCGACCCGCACATCCCGTCGGTGGTGCCGGTCTACCCGACCAACGACTGGCACGAGCGGGAGACCTACGACTTCTTCGGGATCATCTTCGACGGGCACCCTGCGCTGACCCGCATCGAGATGCCCGACGACTGGCCCGGACACCCGCAGCGCAAGGACTACCCCCTCGGCGGCATCCCGGTGGAGTACAAGGGCGCCACCATCCCGCCGCCGGACACCCGGAGGGCCTACAACTGATGACTGCCACCCAGAACGACCCCTACGCCCAGGCCTCCGACACCGCCGAAGGCCGGGTCTTCACCGTCACCGGACAGGACTGGGACTCCGTGGTGACCGGCGTCGCCGAGGAGGCCGAGGAGCGGGTCGTGGTCAACATGGGGCCCCAGCACCCGTCGACCCACGGCGTGCTCCGGCTGATCCTCGAGCTCGAGGGTGAGACGGTCACCGAGGCCCGGTGCGGCATCGGCTACCTGCACACCGGCATCGAGAAGAACATGGAGTTCCGCTCCTGGACGCAGGGCGTCACGTTCTGCACCCGGATGGACTACCTGTCCCCGTTCTACAACGAAGCCACCTACTGCCTGGGCGTCGAGCGGCTGCTCGACATCGAGGACGAGATCCCCGAGAAGGCGCAGGTGATGCGCGTCCTGCTGATGGAGATCAACCGGATCTCCTCGCACCTGGTCGCGATCGCCACCGGCGGCATGGAGATCGGCGCGCTGACGGTGATGACCATCGGCTTCCGTGAGCGCGAGCTGTGCCTGGACCTGTTCGAGCTGATCACCGGCCTCCGGATGAACCACGCGTTCATCCGGCCCGGCGGCGTCGCCCAGGACATGCCGCCTGGCGCCCTGGACCAGATCCGCGACTTCATCGCGCTGATGAAGAAGCGGCTGCCGGAGTACGCCGACCTGTGCAACGCCAACCCGATCTTCAAGGCCCGGCTGGAGAAGGTCGGCGTCCTCGACCTGGCCGGCTGCCTGGCGCTGGGCCTGACCGGGCCGCCGCTGCGCGCGACCGGCTACCCGTGGGACCTGCGCAAGACGCAGCCCTACTCCGGCTACCAGGACTACGACTTCGACGTGGTCACCTGGGACACCGCCGACTCCTACGGCCGGTTCCGGATCCGGCTGGCGGAGATGTGGGAGTCGCTGAAGATCATCGAGCAGTGCGCGGACCGGTTGGCCGGTCTCGAGGGCGCCCCGGTGATGGTGGCCGACAAGAAGATCGCCTGGCCCAGCCAGCTGGCGATCGGCTCGGACGGGATGGGCAACAGCCTGGACCACATCCGGCACATCATGGGCGAGTCGATGGAAGCGCTGATCCACCACTTCAAGCTGGTGACCGAGGGCTTCCGGGTGCCGGCCGGCCAGGCCTACGTGCCGGTCGAGTCGCCGCGCGGCGAGCTCGGCGCCCACGTGGTCTCCGACGGCGGTACCCGCCCCTACCGGGCACACTTCCGGGACCCGTCCTTCACGAACCTGCAGGCCACCTCCGTGATGGCCGAGGGCGGCCTGGTCGCAGACGTGATCGTCGCCATCGCCTCGATCGATCCCGTGATGGGTGGAGTGGACAGATAGATGACCCAGGACAACGCCATCGCCGCGGGCGGGCTCAGCTTCCGCGACGAGCACCCGACGACGTACGCCGAGCTCGAGGAGATCGTCGCGCGCTACCCGCAGCCGCGCTCCGCGCTGCTTCCGATGCTGCACCTGGTGCAGAGTGTCGAGGGGCGGGTCACCGCGCGGGGCATCGAGGTCTGCGCGGACATCCTCGGCCTCTCCGCCGCGGAGGTCTCGGGCGTGGCCACCTTCTACACGATGTACAAGCGGCGTCCCGTCGGTGACTACCACGTCGGCGTGTGCACCAACACGTTGTGCGCGGTGATGGGCGGCGACGCGATCTTCGACCGGCTCAAGGAACATCTGGACGTCGGCAACGACGAGACCACTCCTGACGGGAAGATCACGCTCGAGCACGTCGAGTGCAACGCGGCCTGCGACTTCGCGCCGGTGGTGATGGTCAACTGGGAGTTCATGGACGACATGGACCCGGTCAAGGCCACCCAGCTCGTCGACGACCTGCGCGAGGGCAAGGAGGTGCGCTCGACCCGCGGTCCGCGGATCTGCACGTGGCGGCAGGCCGAACGGGTGCTTGCCGGCTTCCCCGACGACCTCGCCGACGAGGGCCCGGCGGCCGGGCCGGCCACCCTGGCCGGGCTGGAGATCGCCCGGGAGAACGGCTGGAAGGCGCCGGCGCCCAAGCGCGCCGGTCGCGGCTCCGGCACCTCCGAGCACGCCCAGGAGGCGCTGTTCGACACCACTCCCGCCAAGGCCGCCGAGCACGCAGACACGTCCCGGGCGGAGTCCGAGACCAAGCGGGACAAGGCCAGTGACGATAGGAATGGCGACAAGTGACCGACATGCTCACTCCGGTGCTCTCCGCGGGCTGGGACGCCGACCGGGCCTGGACCCTGGACGCCTACACCAAGCTCGGTGGGTACGACGCGCTGGACACCGCGTTCGGCATGGAGCAGGACGCGGTCATAGACCTGGTCAAGGAGTCCGGGCTGCGCGGACGTGGCGGTGCGGGCTTCCCGACCGGCATGAAGTGGGGCTTCATCCCGCAGGGTGACGGCAAGCCTCACTACCTGGTGGTCAACGCCGACGAGTCCGAGCCGGGCACCTGCAAGGACATTCCGCTGATGATGGCCAGCCCGCACACGCTGGTCGAGGGCGTGATCCTGACCTGCTACGCCATCCGCGCGAACCATGCGTTCATTTACGTGCGCGGTGAGGTCCTGCACGTCGTACGGCGTCTCCAGCGGGCCGTGCAGGAGGCCTACCTGGCCGGCCACCTGGGCAAGGACATCCACGGCTCCGGCTTCGACCTGGACGTGGTGGTGCACGCCGGAGCCGGCGCCTACATCTGCGGCGAGGAGACCGCGCTGCTCGACTCGCTCGAGGGCCGTCGCGGTCAGCCCCGGCTGCGCCCGCCGTTCCCCGCCGTCGCCGGTCTCTACGCCTCGCCGACGGTGATCAACAACGTAGAAAGTATTGCGAGCATCCCCTCTATCGTGCGCAACGGCGCGGACTGGTTCGGCTCGATGGGCACCGAGAAGAGCAAGGGCATGACGCTCTACTCGCTGTCCGGCCACGTGAAGCGGCCCGGGCAGTACGAAGCGCCGCTCGGCATCACGCTGCGCCAGCTGCTCGACCTGTCCGGCGGGGTCCGCGAGGGCCACGAGCTGAAGTTCTGGACCCCCGGCGGGTCGTCGACGCCGATCCTGACGGCTGCGCACCTCGACGTGCCGCTGGACTACGAGGGCGTCGGCGAGGCCGGCTCGATGCTGGGCACCAAGGCGCTGCAGATCTTCGACGACACCACCTGCGTGGTGCGGGCGGTGCTGCGCTGGACCGAGTTCTACAAGCACGAGTCCTGCGGCAAGTGCACGCCGTGCCGCGAAGGCACCTGGTGGCTGGCGCAGACGCTGACCCGGCTGGAGCGGGGCGACGGCACCGAGAACGACCTCGAGCTGCTCCTGGACCAGTGCGACAACATCCTGGGGCGGGCGTTCTGCGCACTCGGTGACGGTGCCACCAGCCCGATCACCTCCTCCATCCAGTACTTCCGCGACGAGTACATCCGCCACTTCACCGAAGGAGGCTGCCCGTTCGACCCGGCGGCAGCCGCGCTCTTCGCCACTGAGGGAGCAATGGCATGACGGTCTCCGCCGAACGAACCGGCGACGTCGAGAAGCGTGAGGACCTGGTCACCCTGACCATCGACGGCGTCGAGGTCAGCGTGCCCAAGGGCACCCTGGTGATCCGCGCCGCCGAGCAGATCGGCGTGCAGATCCCGCGGTTCTGCGACCACCCGCTGCTCGACCCGGTGGGCGCCTGCCGACAGTGCCTGGTCGAGGTGCCCGACATGGGCAACGGCCGAGGGATGCCCAAGCCGCAAGCCTCCTGCACGCTGCCGGTCGGCGAGGGCATGGTCGTCAACACCCAGGCCACCTCACTGGTCGCGGACAAGGCGCAGCAGGGGATCATGGAGTTCCTGCTGATCAACCACCCGCTCGACTGCCCGATGTGCGACAAGGGCGGCGAGTGCCCGCTGCAGAACCAGGCGATGTCCAACGGCCGGGGGGAGTCGAGGTACGTCGAGCAGAAGCGCACCTACCCCAAGCCGATCAACATCTCCGCCCAGGTACTGCTGGACCGGGAGCGGTGCATCCTGTGCGCCCGTTGCACCCGGTTCTCCGAGCAGATCGCCGGTGACCCGTTCATCGAGATGGTCGAGCGCGGCGCGCTGCAGCAGGTCGGCATCTACGAGCAGGAGCCGTTCGAGTCCTACTTCAGCGGCAACACCATCCAGATCTGCCCGGTCGGCGCGCTGACCTCCGCGTCGTACCGCTTCCGCTCGCGGCCCTTCGACCTGGTCTCGGTACCGAGCATGTGCGAGCACTGCGCCTCCGGCTGCGAGCTGCGCACCGACTTCCGGCGCGGCAAGGTGATGCGCCGGCTGGCCGGCTGGGACCCAGAGGTCAACGAGGAGTGGAACTGCGACAAGGGCCGTTTCGCGTTCACCTACGCGCGGCAGCCGGACCGGCTGACGCACCCGCTGGTCCGTGACGAAGACGATGGCGAGCTGCGGCCCGCGTCCTGGCCCGAGGCCTTCGCCGTCGCCGCCCGCGGCCTCCAGGGGGCCGGCCAGGTCGGCGTGCTGACCGGTGGCCGGCTGACCGCCGAGGACGCCTACGCGTACGCGAAGTTCGCGCGGGTGGCCCTGGACACCAACGACATCGACTTCCGGGCCCGGCAGCACTCCGCGGAGGAGGCGGAGTTCCTGGCCGCGCGGGTCGCCGGCACCGCGCTGGGGGCGACCTACCGCGACCTCGAGAAGGCGGGCAAGGTGCTCCTGGTCGGCTTCGAGCCGGAGGAGGAGTCGCCGATCGTGTTCCTGCGGTTGCGCAAGGCGGCCCGCAAGCACGGCACCAGGGTGTTCTCCGTCGCGCCGTACACCTCCCGTGGCCTGCAGAAGATGCGGGGCACGCTGCTGCGCACCGCACCCGGCCACGAGTCGGCGGTGCTGGACGACCTGGCTCGTGACGCGAGTGCCGCGCTCGGCTCGGCCCTCGACGCCTCGGACGTGATCCTGGTCGGCGAGCGGATGGCCACCGTCCCGGGCGCGCTGTCCGGAGCCGCGGCGCTGGCCGATGCGACCGGCGCCCGGCTGGCCTGGGTGCCGCGCCGGGCCGGCGACCGCGGCGCCGTCGAGGCCGGCTGCCTGCCCAACGTGCTTCCGGGCGGCCGCCCGGTCGACGACCCGGCGGCGCGCGTGGACGTGGGCACGGTCTGGGGGACGACCGTCCCGCACGCACCTGGCCGGGACAGCAGCGCGATCGTCGCCGCGGCCGCTGCCGGGGAGCTGAAGGGCCTAGTGGTCGGCGGCGTGGAGCTCGCCGACCTGCCCGACCCGGCGCTGGCGGCCGAGGCGCTGCGCGCCGCGGAGTTCGTGGTCAGCCTGGAGATCCGGGCCAGCGAGGTCACCGAGCACGCCGACGTGGTCTTCCCGGTCGCACCGGTCACTGACAAGGCCGGCACCTTCCTCGACTGGGAGGGTCGGCAGCGGCCCTTCGAGGCGGTGTTCCGCGAGACCCGGGCGCTGCCCGACCTGCGCGTGCTGTCCGGGATCGCGGACGAGCTGGACGCGCCGCTGGGGTTCCGCACCGTCGACCAGGTCCGCGCCGAGATGGCCGAGCTCGAGGCGTGGGACGGGGCCCGCGTGGAGCTCGCCGGGCACGCCCCCGCCCAGCCGCAGGAGCCGGAGACCACCGGCGCCGCCGACCCGGCGCTGGACGTGGTGCTGGCCACCTGGAAGCTGCTCATCGACGACGGGCGGATGCTCGACGGCGAGGAGTTCCTGCAGGCCACCGGGCGCCGACCCGTGGCACTCGTGTCCGCGGCCACGCTGGCCAGGCTCGGCGTCCGGGAGGGCGATCAGGTCGCGATCACCGGCCCGCGGGGCTCGATGGAGCTGCCGGTCGCCGTCGCCGACCTTCCGGACGGGGTGGTCTGGGCGCCGACGAGCTCCGGAGGGTTGCACCTGTCCCGCGACCTCGGCGTCGGCGCCGGGTCCGTCGTACGGCTCGCCGGCCGTGACCTTGACCCACGTCCCGAGCCCGCCGGCTCGGAGGGAGGTGCCGCATGACGCCGTCCGCGCTGGCCAGCGCGTCGGGGAACCTGTCCGCGTTCGGGCACGACCCGTGGTGGCTGATCATCATCAAGGCGATCTTGATCTTCCTCATCCTGGTGCTGCTGACGCTGTTCAACATCTGGTTCGAGCGGCGCGTGGTGGCCCGGATGCAGCACCGGGTGGGCCCGAACGTGCACGGCCCGTTCGGCCTCCTGCAGAGCCTCGCCGACGGCGTCAAGCTGGCGCTGAAGGAGGACATCATCCCGAGGTCCGCCGACAAGGTGGTCTTCATCCTCGCCCCGATCATGTCGGCGATCCCGGCGTTCCTGGCGTTCGCGGTGATCCCGTTCGGCCCGGTGGTGAAGCTGCCGGGCAGCGACATCCACACGCCGCTGCAGCTGACCGACCTGCCGGTGGCGGTGCTGTTCATCCTGGCGATCAGCTCGATCGGCATCTACGGCATCGTGCTCGGCGGCTGGTCCAGCGGGTCGACGTACTCCCTGCTCGGCGGGCTGCGCAGCTCGGCGCAGATGATCTCCTACGAGGTCGCGATGGGCCTCGCGCTGGTCGCGGTGTTCCTCTACAGCGGCTCGCTGTCGACCTCCCAGATCGTCTCCGCGCAG
>DASSKA010000013.1:0-2566 GCA_035690905.1 Nocardioidaceae bacterium
CGTGGAGAAGCCGGTGCTCGGCAGGCTGCTGAACTACGGGCACTTCGTCTTCGAGTCCGCCGCCCAGGAGCAGGGGCTGCACCGGATCCGGCACGTCCCCCGACCCTACGACCGGGACCTGGTCATCCAGCGCGTCGTGCAGCGCGCCGGGCTTCGCGGTGGACACCTGCACGACCACCACCGGCCGCACCTGAGGTGAGCGGGTCCGCCAGGCAGCGCCCGTGTTGCGCACCCGACGGATCGGCGAAACTGCACCGTTGACGAGCCGCCCCTCTATAGGGTTTCGGCATGATCCGCAGCCGTCGGCAGTTGCCTCGTCTCCTGGCCGTGACCTCAGCGTTGGCCTTCGTCATCGGTATGCCGTCCATCGGTGCCTCGGCGGGCGTGGCCGCCCAGGCGACCACCGGCGAGGACGGCCCGTTGCGCTCGACCGTCACGCCGATCCGCCGGGCCACCGGTATCGACCGCATCGTGGAGGGTTGGAGCTGGGGCGACGCCCGCGAGGTCTTCTACGGCATCCAATCCCCGGACCGGGTGATCGCCTGGGGCCACGGTGCCGAAGGCCAGCTCGGCAACGGCAGAACTCCGCGGATCAGCCTTGACGGCGTGCTGGTCAGGCGGCTGCATGACGTTCGGCACATCGTGAGCGACGGCTTCACCACTCTGGCCATCGTCGGCCACGGCCGGGTGAAGGCGTGGGGCTCCAACGGCAATGGGCAGGTCGGCACCGGGGACAGGCGTAACCGGAGCCTGCCGCATCGTGTCGGACACCTGGTCGGCGTCGAGGAAGTTGCCCTCGGGGACGAGCCAGCACTCGCGCTGACGCGGCGGGGGCGGGTCTGGGCGTGGGGGGAGAACATGTGCGGAGCGCTGGGAACCGGTGACTTCCGCGACCGTCTCCACCCGGCAAAGATTCCCGGCCTCCGGCACATCACCCGGATCTTCACCAGCGGGTACAACACCTCGTTCGCGCTCCAGCGGAACGGAACGCTGTGGGCGTGGGGCTACGGCTACGACGGCGACCGCGGGGACGGGAGCAAGAAGGCCTGTTCGGCGCGACCCCACCGGGTGCGGCTTCCGGCGCCGGTGACCGGGCTGTTCCTGTCGGCCCCGCCGCCGAGCACCTACCGTGCGCTGCTGAGCGACGGGTCGGTCTGGACCTGGGGCAACCGGTCGAAGAACCTCGGCTACCCGGCCCGGCACACGGTGTTCCGTCCTCGCCGGGTGCGCGGCCTGCCTGCGGTGCAGAAGGTGTGGCCGGGTCAAGGAGCCACGTACGTCCGCGACCGGAAGGGCCGGATCTGGGCATGGGGCGCGGGGCCTCTGGGTGATGGTCACCGGCGCGGCAGCGCCCGCCCGGTCCGGGTCTCCGCGATCGCCGGCGCCGAGAGGATCTCCCAGTCCGGCACCGACGCGCGGTTCGCGGTGTTCCCGGACGGGACCGTCAAGGGCTGGGGCCTGAACTGGTACAACGCCGTGGGCACGGGCTCGCTCGATCCCGTGCTCCGTCCCACCGCTCTGCCCGGGCTCAACGACCCGCGGGGCGTCGGGGTGCGCTTGGACATGGGCTACGCGTGGGCTCCCGGCTACTTCAAGACCTGGGCCAGCTCGTACGACGCCTACGCCGACCCGCAGGACGTGCCCTGGGGGCCGCGCACCGCCGACGGCCTCACCGGCATCCGGTGGGCAGCACCCTGGGGGGATACCAACTATCGCAGCGGCATGACGTACACGGTGCTGCTCTCCGACGGCACCGTGCAGCGGCTGAACGTGCCGTTCCAGCAGCCGGTCGGCTGAGCCGGCGCGAGATCGGTCAGAACAGCGCGGACGCCAGCTGCTGCCGCCCCTTGAGCACCCGCGGGTCCTCGTTGCCCACCGCGGCGAACAGCCCCAGCAGGTGCGTGCGCGCCTGGTTCCGCTCGTCCCCAGAGGTACGACGGACCAGGTCGACGAGCCGGGAGAAGGCGTCCTCGACGTGCCCGCCGAGCAGGTCGAGGTCGGCCACCAGGGTCTGGGCCTCCACGTCGTCGGGACGCTCGGCCGCGGCGGCGCGTGCCGCGGCAGCGTCCACCTTCGCCGTACGCTGCAGCACCTTGGCCATCGCCAGGCCGGCTGCCGCCTCGGAGTCGGCGGGGTTGGCGTCCACCAGCTTCTGGTACTCCGCCACCGCGCGGTCGATGTCGCCGTCGGCCAGCGCGTCCTGCGCGGGCGCGTAGCGCGGGTCGGTCTCCGGCTCCTCGCCCTCGGCGGACGGGGCCCCGTTCGCGCGCGGCTGGTGCCGCCCGGTCACACCCTGCGCCGCCGCCGCCTGCAGCACCTGGGTGACGATCTGCCGCAGCTCCTCCAGCGGCGGCGCGTCCTGCAGCAGCGGCGCCAGCCGCCCCTGCAGGACCAGCGCGACCAGCGGCACCGAGGGCACCTGCAGGGCCTGGGCCAGCTGAGGGTTGGCGTCGACGTCCACCTTGCCGAGCAGGAACCGGCCCTCGAACTCGTCGGAGAGGGCCTCGAGGTCGCTGGCCAGCTGCGCGCTGGCCGGCATCCGGGACGGCGAGTAGAACACCAGCAC
>DASSKA010000014.1:0-4176 GCA_035690905.1 Nocardioidaceae bacterium
GAGGAGGCAGGGGTACTCCGGTGCGTACTTCGCGTACGTCGGAAGCTGCTCCTGACCCAGCCGGCTCAACCGGATGATGTTGTCCCCGTTGGCCACCAGGAACGCCCGGCTCGTCGAGGAGAACGCCGCCACGTCGTCGAACAACGCCTTGACCCTCTGCTCCCGGTCCACGAACGTCCGCCCCGTCACCACGCTGTTGCGCAAGATCTGCGCCACCTGCGGCAACACCTGCGCGTAGCTGTCCGACACCGACGCCAGCTTCCCCAGGTCCTCGACCAGCTGCGGCACCTGCGGGTTCATCCGCCGCAGGTAGTCATCGAGCACCACCAGGTTGTGCCCCAACGCCTCCCCACGCCCCTCCAACGCGTCCGCGATCGAGGTCAACGTGTAGCTCAGCTGCGCAGGCTGCACCGTCCGCAACAACGGGTAGAAGTCACGAAGCACCTTCTGGACCTCGATCGCCACCTTCGACTCCCGGATCACGTCCCCCGCCCGGATGCTCTCCCCCGACGGATCCGCCGGCACCTGCAACGCGACGTACCTCTCCCCGAACAACGTCTTCGGCAAGATCCGCGCCGTCACGTTCGCCGGGATGGACGCCAGCCGTCCCGGGAAGAGCCCCAGGGTGAGCACGGCGCCGCCGATGCTGACCTTGCGGTCCACGACCGCCCCGACGACCATCCCCCTGACCTTGACGTCGGCCCGGTTCGGCAGCTGCAGCCCGGTCCTGGACACGCGGAGCGTGACGTCGACGTAGTCGGTGAACGTCTTGTTGAAGATCGCATAGGTGAGCCAGACGAACAGCGCGAGCAACGACAGGAACGTCACCCCGAGCACGCGGTGCTCGAGCGTGACGGCGACCCGGCGGGTTCCTGGCGTCCGGTGCATGAGGCTAACCAGCCAGCCTGACTGTCGTGGTGGTGCCCCAGATCGCCATGGACAGGAACAGGTCGATCACGTTGATGGCGACGATGGAGGTGCGCACCGCCCGACCGACGGCGACGCCGACACCGGCGGGTCCGCCGGAGGCGTGGTAGCCGTAGTAGCAGTGGATCAGAATCACCACGATCGCGAACACCACCACCTTGCCGAAGGACCACAGCACGTCCCCGGGGGGCAAGAACTCGTTGAAGTAGTGGTCGTAGGTGCCGGTGGACTGGCCGAAGAAGCCGGTCACCGTCAGCCGGGTGGCGAAGTACGACGAGAGCAGCCCGACGACGTAGAGCGGCACGATGGCGATCAGCCCGGCGACGATCCTGGTGGTGACCAGGAACGGGATCGAGGGGATCGCCATCACCTCGAGGGCGTCCACCTCCTCGGAGATCCGCATCGCGCCGAGCTGGGCGGTGAAGCCGCAGCCGACCGTCGCAGCGAGCGCGATGCCGGCGACGAGCGGGGAGATCTCGCGGGTGTTGAAGTAGGCGGAGACGAAGCCGGCGAAGGCCGAGGTGCCGAGCTGGTTCAGCGCGGCGTACCCCTGCAGCCCTACCTCGGTGCCGGTGAAGAACGCCATCGCGGTGATCACGCCCACCGTGCCGCCGATGACGGCCAGCGCTCCGGAGCCGAGGGAGACCTCGGCCAGCAGGCGCATGATCTCCCGCTTGTAACGCACCACGCTCTTGGGCGTCCAGGCGATCGCCCGCAGGTAGAACGCGAGCTCGGCGCCGAGGGTGTCGAGCGACCTCAGCGGCCTCTGGTAGAGCGACCGGACTGCCGGACCGACGTTTGCCACGGGGCTCAACCTGCCTTCGGCGGGACGACTTGGAAGTAGATCGCGCTCATCACGAAGTTCACGACGAACAGGAGCATGAAGGTGATGACCACCGACTCGTTGACCGCGTCGCCGACACCCTTGGGGCCGCCGCCGGCGTTCATGCCCTTGTACGACGCGACGATGGCCGCGATGAGCCCGAAGACCAGAGCCTTGGCCATGCCCTGCCAGAGGTCAGGGAGCTGGGCGAGCGCGGTGAAGCTGGCGAGGTAGGCCCCCGGCGTGCCGTCCTGGAGCACCACGTTGAAGAAGTAGCCACCGGCGACGCCGACCACGCTGACCAGGCCGTTGAGGAAGACCGCCACCAGCATGGCGGCGAGGACGCGGGGTACGACGAGGCGCTGGATCGGGTCGATGCCGAGCACCATCATCGCGTCGAGCTCCTCGCGGATCTTGCGGGCGCCGAGGTCCGCGGCGATCGCCGAGCCACCGGCACCGGCGATCAGCAGCGCGGTCGCGATGGGGCCGGCCTCCCGGACCACGGCCAGCACCGAAGCGGAGCCGGTGAACGACTGGGCGCCGAACTGCTGGATCAGCCCGCCGACCTGCAGGGCGATGACCGCGCCGAAGGGGATGGCCACCAGCGCGGTCGGGATGATGGTGACCGAGGCGATGAACCAGGCCTGCTGCAGGAACTCCCGGACCTGGAACGGCCTCCGGAACAGGCCGCGGCCGACGTCGAGGCCGAAGGCGAACAGCTTCCCCGCGGTGCCGACCGGTGCGAGGACCTTGGCGGTGGTCGTGGTGGAGGACATGCTCACGCCCCCGGTGCCATGGACATGGACATGTCGAAGGAGCCGGGCGGCGGGATCACCTGGTGCTCGCGGCACCACTCACCCGGCGGCCGGGCGGCCCGGCGGGGCAGCCCGCTGGAGGGTTGCAGCTGCACCGGGATCGGCGGGAGGGGCGGCAGCTCCTGGCCGGCCTCGGCGGCCAGCTCGTCGGCGTCCTTCTCCTCCGACATGCCGATCGGGCCGACCCGCTGCGCGTTGAGGAACTGCCGGACCACCGGCTCCTCCGAGCTCAGCAGCATCTCCCGGGGGCCGAACATCGCCAGGTGCTTGTGGTAGAGCAGCCCGATGTTGTCGGGGACGGTCCGCGCGGTGTTGATGTCGTGGGTGACGATCAGGAACGTCGCGTCGATCTGCGCGTTCAGGTCCACGATCAGCTGGTTGAGGAAGGCGGTGCGCACCGGATCCAGGCCGGAGTCCGGCTCGTCGAACAGCACGATCTCCGGGTCCAGCACCAGCGCGCGGGCCAGGCCGGCCCGCTTGCGCATCCCGCCCGAGATCTCGCCGGGCAGCTTGCCCTCCGCGCCGAGCAGCCCGACCAGCTCCAGCTTCTCCATCGCGATGTCGCGGATCTCGGACTCGGACTTCTTGGTGTGCTCGCGGAGCGGGAAGGCGACGTTGTCGTAGATGGTCATGGACCCGAACATCGCGCCGTCCTGGAAGAGCACCCCGAACAGCTTGCGGATCTCGTAGAGCTGCCTCTCCGAGCAGGTCGCGATGTCGGTGCCCTCGATGAGGATGCTGCCGCGGTCCGGCTTGAGCAGGCCGATCAGTGCCTTGAGGAACACCGACTTGCCGGTGCCGGACGGGCCGAGCATCACACAGATCTCGCCGGCGGGGATGGTCAGGGTGACATCCCCCCAGATGAGCTGCTTGCCGAAGGACTTCGTCAGGCCCTCGACCTCGATCTCGACGCCCACGCGCGCCCTCCCTCGTTCTCCCGCTGCCTGCGCATCCCGCGACGGCCGCACCGCCGCCGCGACGCCCCCGGCGCATCCGCTGCTCGCCGATGACCAACGAGACATCGCCGGATTGGTTATGCCCTTCTGTGAGCGAGTCCACACCAACCGGACGTGAGCCCAGGAAACGGGCAAACGAAACGGCGGCCCACCCCGCAGGGTGAGCCGCCGTGCGTCCGCCGTCAGGCGGAGGTCAGGCCGTCGTGGACGTGGTCACTTGACCGACACGGTGGCGCCGGCGGCCTCGAGGGCCTCCTTCGCCTTGTCCGCGGCCTCCTTGTTGACCTTCTCCAGGACCGGCTTCGGGGCGGCCTCGACCAGGTCCTTGGCCTCCTTGAGGCCCAGGCTGGTGAGCGCGCGCACCTCCTTGATGACGTTGATCTTCTTGTCGCCGGCGGCCTCGAGCACGACGTCGAACTCGTCCTGCTCGGCCTCGGCCTCGGCGGCACCGGCGCCGGCGCCGGCCGCGGGGGCGGCCGCGGGGGCCATCGGGGCGGTGGCGGTGACGCCGAACGTGTCCTCGAACTGCTTGACGAACTCGCTCAGCTCGAGGAGGGTCATCTCCTTGAACGCGTCGAGCAGCTCGTCCGTGGTGAGCTTCGCCATGGTGGCGGTTCCTTCCGGGTTGAAGACCCGCACGGGCGCGCGAGTCGGG
>DASSKA010000015.1:0-2989 GCA_035690905.1 Nocardioidaceae bacterium
GCCGCGGATGAAGGCTTCGAGCTGGGCGCGGCCCTTGTCGTCGGCCATCTGGACCGGTGGGGATTTCATCAGGTAGGTCGAGGCGGAGAGGATGGGGCCGCCGATGCCGCGGTCGAGGGCGATCTTGGCGGCGCGGACGGCGTCGATGATGATGCCGGCGGAGTTGGGGGAGTCCCAGACCTCGAGCTTGTACTCCAGGTTCAGGGGCACGTCGCCGAAGGCGCGGCCTTCGAGGCGGACGTAGGCCCATTTGCGGTCGTCGAGCCAGGCGACGTAGTCCGAGGGGCCGATGTGCACGTTCTTGTCGGCGACCTTGCCGGCCAGCGAGCCGGTGAGGTTGGAGGTCACCGACTGGGTCTTGGAGACCTTCTTGGACTCCAGGCGTTCGCGTTCGAGCATGTTCTTGAAGTCCATGTTGCCGCCGACGTTGAGCTGGTAGGTGCGGTCCAGCGCGACGCCGCGGTCCTCGAACAGCTTGGCGAGCACCCGGTGGGTGATGGTGGCGCCGACCTGGGACTTGATGTCGTCGCCGACGATGGGGACGCCGGCGGCCTCGAACTTGGCGGCCCATTCGGGGTCGGAGGCGATGAACACCGGTAGTGCGTTGACGAAGGCGACGCCGGCGTCGATGGCGCACTGGGCGTAGTACTTGTCGGCCTCGCGCGACTTGAACGGACATCTCCACATTGCTCGCCAAAGAGGCTTGACGGGCATCGAGGCGTGGCCTAATATCGAATCTATGTTCGAGTCAGGTGCTTCCGCAGGCGGTCCGTTGGGTGCCGCCCAGGTGGGCGCCGCCACCGCGGACGCGAGCTCGTCCGGACTGACTCCGACGCTAGATCCAGCCACCGACGATCTTGCGCAGGTGCGGGCGCTGCGGGCCCGGTTGGCCGACGCGCCCAGGGAGATGTCCGACGAGCAGCGGGTGGACGTGATCCGGGCGTGTGAGGAGCTCAAGAACGCCGCGTGCGCGGCGCAGGCGCGGTGGAGCGTGGACCTGGATGCCTCGCAGCGTGCCGTGCAAGCCGCTGCGGGGGTGCCGGCCCGGCTGCAGGGACAGGGGGTGGCCGGCCAGGTGGCGTTGGCCCGACGGGAGTCCGCACACCGCGGCGCTCGACACCTGGGCCTGGCCAAGGTGCTGGTCGCGGAGATGCCGAAGACTCGTTCCGGGTTGGCCGAGGGCTGGTTGTCGGAGTGGAGAGCACGCTGCTGGCCCGAGAGACTGCCTGTCTGTCCGCGGAGCATCGCGGACAGGTGGATGCTGAGCTGCTGGGCGGCCGCAGGAAGACCGCCCGCGCCACCCGCGACCCCCGGTCGCGGGGACAGGTGATGGCCGACACCCTGGTCGAGCTGCTCACCGGGAACAAGATCACCGAGGGCACCCCCGGTGGAGATCGGGCTGGTGATCACCGACCAGGCCCTGAACCTGATTGCCGGCCTGCCCGAGCAGACCAAGGCCTGGATCCGCCGGCTGTACCGCCACCCGAAGACCGGACAGCTGGTGGCCATGGAGTCTCGTCGGAGGCTGTTCAAGCACTCGATCCGTAAATTCACCGTGATTCGGGACCAGACCTGCCGCACTCCGTGGTGCGACGCGCCGATCCGGCACCTGGACCATCCCAAGCCGCACGCCCACGCAGGCAAGACGAGCAGGCTCAACAGCCAGGGGCTGTGCGAGGCGTGCAACTACGCCAAGGAGGCGCTCGGATGGACCGCCCGGGCAGTGCCTGGGCCGGTGCACACCGTGCGCACCACTACCCCGACCGGACACATGTACGACTCCACTGCGCCACCTCTGCCCGGGCAGTGGCGAGCTGCCGATCCCCTGGAGGAGTCCGGCATCGGCGACGAGAACATCCCGGTCGACCCGCTCGACGAACGCGAGCGCCAAGCGCTCCTCGAGCACCTCCTCGAGCAGTACGCCGCCTGAGCTCAGCCCACCCGGCTTGGTTCAGGGCGCGCTCGAGAGGAGTGCGACCGTTCTAGAGTTCTGAATCACATTCGATGACAGGAGTGTCGAGATGGCCGAGGTCGTGCTGTTCCACCACGTGCAGGGACTCACCGACGGCGTGCGCGCCTTCGCCGAGGAGCTGCGCGCCGGCGGCCACACCGTGCACACGCCGGACCTGTTCGAGGGCGAGCTCCCGGAGAGCGTCGAGGCCGGGGTGGCGCACCTGAACAGCATCGGGGACGAGGAGATGACCCGTCGGGCCGACCGTGCCGTGGCCGACCTGCCGGAGAGCCTGGTGTTCGCCGGCTTTTCCGCCGGCGTGCATCCCGCCCAGCGGTTCGCCCAGACCCGGCCCGGTGCGCGTGGCGCGCTGCTCTACGAGGCGTGCATCCCGATCACAGGGGACTGGGCCTTCGGGCCGTGGCCCGAGGGCGTGCCGGTGCAGGTCCACGGCATGGACCAGGATCCGTTCTTCGCGCTGGAGGGTGACATCGACGCTGCCCGCGAGCTCGTGGAGCAGGCGGGCTCCGAGGTGGCCGAGCTGTTCGTCTACCCAGGCGACCGGCACCTCTTCACCGACAGCTCACTTCCGTCGTACGACGCGGGCGCGACTGCGCTGGTGCTGCAGCGGTCACGGGACTTCCTCGACCGGTTGGGATGATCCAGGGTGATCGCCGCCTACGCCCACAACCGGCCGTTCTGGCTGACTCCGGCCTGGTCGGTCACGTGGGGTTCTGGGGGTCGCCGCCGACCGTGGTCCCGGCGCTGCCGGCCGGGTGGGCGTAGCTGAGCTCGAGGGATCCGGTGAAGCCTGGCAGCCGCAGCTGCTCGCGGGCGTCGACGGTGTAGCCGAGCTGCCAGCGCTCGACGAAGATCCGGTAGTTGATCAGGTAGGGGCTGTTGCTGAGGCTGGTCAGCATCGCCTCCGGGTCGCCGATGGCTGAGATGACGTACGGCGGGGAGTAGGGCACGTCGTGGAGCACCACGGTGTTGCCCACGCACTTGATGCCGGTAGTGGCAATCACCCGCTGACCCTGG
>DASSKA010000016.1:0-3738 GCA_035690905.1 Nocardioidaceae bacterium
CGGCAAGACCACCCTGCTGCGCTGCCTGATGGGCCTGCACCAGCCGATGTCCGGGCGGATCGAGTACGACGGACGCGACGTGGCGTCGCTCCCCGACCACCGGCGCGCGCGCCTCGGCCTGGGCTACGTTCCCGACGACCGGGGCATCTACGCCAGCCTCTCGGTGGAGGAGAACCTCACCCTCCCGCGGATGCTCGACGGCGCGGCCGACCCCTGGCCGCTGGAACGGGTCTACGAGACGTTCCCCATCCTCCGGGAGCGGCGCAGCTTCCCGGGCACGAAGCTCTCCGGCGGCGAGCAGCAGATGCTCTCCATCGCGCGCGTGCTTCGCATGGGCGCGCGCATGCTGCTCTGCGACGAGCCCACCGAGGGGCTCTCGCCGCTGCTGGTGCAGCAGATCGGGAAGATCCTCGCCCAGGTCAAGGCGCACGGCGTCACCATCCTGCTCATCGAGCAGAACCTGCACTTCGCCACGACGCTCGCCGACCGGCACTACCTGATCGCGGAGGGCGAGATCGTCCAGCAGCTGCCCAACAGCGAGGTGGTCCAGCGCGAGCACGAGCTCCTGGACTACCTGGGGGTCTGACCAGCAAGGCGTCCGGTCCGGGCCGGCAGTCCGCACAACCAGCGAGGCACGAAAGGGAAGATGACAGTGGTGCTGCGAAGTCGAAGGCAGAAGCTCACGGTTGCGGCCGTCTCGGCGGGAGCGCTGCTCCTGGCCGGGTGCGGGGCCGGTGGGCCGGCCAGTGCCGGTGGGAAGGTCAGCGGCGACAAGATCGTCCTCGGCGTGATCACCGACGAGTCCGGCGTCTACGCCGATCTCGCCGGCAAGGGGTCGGTGGTGGCGGCCAAGATGGCCGTCGCAGACTTCAAGAAGAAGTACGGCGACAAGGCGGTCAGCTCAGACATCGAGGTGATCGACGCCGACCACCAGGACAACCCCGACACCGCCAGCTCTCTGGCGCAGCAGTTCTACGGCGAGCGCGGGGCCGACGCGATCTTCGACGTGCCCACGTCCTCGGCGATGCTGGCGGTCGCCCAGATCGCCGGGCAGCAGCACAAGATCTTCATGGACACCGGCGGCGGCAGCACCGATGTGTCCAACGACAACTGCAACAAGTACACCTTCCACTACGGCTACGACACCTACATGCTGGCCTCCGGCACCGCGTCCGCGATCACCCAGAGCGGTGGCAAGAGCTGGTTCATCACCTACCCGAACTACGACTTCGGGCAGAGCATGAACACCAACTTCACCAAGGCGATCAAGGCCAATGGCGGCACCGTCGTGGGCACCGGCCCCTCGCCGTTCCCGAACCCGTCGGAGGACTACTCCTCGATCCTGCTCGCGGCCAAGCAGAAGAGCCCGCAGGTGCTGGGTGCGATGCAGGCCGGCGGCGACCTGGTGAGCCTGATCAAGCAGTACAACACCTTCAAGCTCAAGGACGCGGGCATCCAGCTGGCGATCGGTCTGCTGTTCATCTCCGACGTCAACGCGCTGGGCGCGGACGCGCTGGCCGGCGACGAGTTCACCGACTTCTGGTACTGGAACTTCGACGACCAGAACAGGTCCTGGGCCGACCGCTGGCAGAAGCAGATGGGCACCGAGAAGCGGCCCACCTCGGACCAGGCTGCGGTGTACTCCTCGGTCATGCAGTACCTCGAGGCGGCGCAGCGGGCCGGCACCGACGACTCGGACGCCGTGGTCAAGCAGCTCGAGGGCCACAAGTTCAACGACATGTTCGCCCGCAACGGCGAGATCCGGAAGCAGGACCACGTGCTGCTGCACGACGTCTACCTGGCCCAGGTCAAGTCGCAGAGCGAGATGAGCGAGCCCTGGGACTACGAGAAGATCGTGAAGACCATCCCCGGGGAGGACGCGTTCCAGCCGCTGTCGGAGAACACCTGCCACATGAGCTGACCTGGCCGGCCCGGGCTCTCGGGGCCCGGGCCGAACCCCTTGGAGGTGCGACCCCATGACCAACCTGCTCCAACAGGTGTTCAACGGCCTGGTGGCCGGAAGCTTCTACGCGCTGCTCGCGCTCGGCCTGGCCGTGATCTTCGGCATGCTGAAGGTCGTCAACTTCGCGCACGGCGTGGTCTACATGCTCGGCGCCTTCGGTGCCTACCTGCTGCTCACCCACGGCGGCGTGCCGTTCTGGGTCGCGCTGCCGATCGTGCCGCTGATGCTGTTCGGGGTCGGCATGGTCGTCGAAAGGCTGCTGGTGCGCAGGCTGGTGAGCCTGGACCCGATCTACAACCTGTTGCTCACCTACGGGCTTGCGCTCGTCGTGCAGGGCATCTTCCGGGTGCTGTTCGGGGTCTCGTCGCAGCCGTACGCCGCGCCCGACAGCCTCAAGGGCACGCTCGATCTCGGCCTGTTCAAGTACCCCGCCTACCCGGTGTTCGTCTTCGGCGTCTCGGTGCTCACCTGCCTGGTGGTCTGGTACCTGCTCGCGCGCACCCGGATCGGTGTCGTGGTCAGAGCGGCCACCGAGCGGCCTGAGCTGACGCGGGCGCTGGGCATCGACGTCGCCCGCTGGATCACGCCGGTGTTCGGCTTCGGAGTCGGGCTGGCCGGCTTCGCCGGCGTGCTCGCCGCACCGACCCGGTCGGTCAACCCGGTGATGGGCTCGACGGTGATCATCATCGTGTTCGCGGCGGTGGTGATCGGCGGGATGGGCTCGATCTTCGGTTCGGTGGTCGCGGCCTACGCGATCGGCATCGTCCAGCAGCTGGGCAACGTCTACGTCCCGCTGCTGTCCCAGGTGCTGGTGTTCATCATCATGGCGGTGGTGCTCCTGGTGCGACCGGCGGGTCTGTTCGGACGCGAGGAGGCCGCCCTGTGAGCGTGTTGACCGGAGTCATCACGAACGGCCGGCCGAGCAGCCGGCTGCTGCTGGGCGTCGGGATCGCCGCGGCGTTGCTGCTGCCGTGGTTCGTCTACCCGCCGGTGGCCCTGGACATCGTGATCTTCGCGCTGTTCGGGATGTCCCTCGACCTGTTGCTCGGCTACACCGGCCTGCTGTCGTTCGGCCACGCCGCGTTCTTCGGCAGTGCGGCGTACGTCGCCGGCCTGGCCAGCCTGCACGCGCACCTGCCCTACCCGCTGGCGGTGCTCGCCGGCGCGCTGTTCGCCGCAGCCCTGGCCGTGCCCATCGGCTACCTGTCGATCAAGCGCACCGGCATCTACTTCGCCATGGTGACACTCGCGTTCGCGCAGATGGTCTTCGCCGTGGCCAACCAGTGGCGCAGTGTGACCGGCGGCGAGAACGGGCTGCAGGGGGTGCCGCGCACGCTGCCCGGGGTGGACGTCAGCGACCCGTTCTACTTCTACTACGCCGCGCTGCCGCTGCTGCTCGTCGCGATGTTCGTCGCCTGGCGGGTGGTGCACTCGCCGTTCGGGAGGGTGCTGGCCGCGATCCGGCACAACCCGGATCGGGCGCGGGCGCTCGGCTACCCGGTGCACCGCTACAAGCTGATCGTGTTCGTGATCTCGGCGGGTCTGTCCGGGGTTGCGGGCAGCCTGTACTCGCTCAGCCACTTCTTCGCCTCCCTCGACGCCGTCGACTGGACCATGTCCGGACAGGTCGTGGTCATCGACGTCCTCGGCGGCGTGGGCACCTTGTGGGGCAGTGTGCTCGGTGCGGCGCTGATCGTGCTCGTGGAGCATCGGCTGTCCTTGGCCGGGTTCGAGGCGACGGACGTCGTCATCGGCGTGATCTTCGTGGTCGTCGT
>DASSKA010000017.1:0-5560 GCA_035690905.1 Nocardioidaceae bacterium
CAAGTTCCCGCTCCTCGTCGAGCTCGAGCCGCTGTTCGCGTGCAACCTGGCGTGCGCCGGTTGCGGCAAGATCCAGCAGCCTGCCGACGAGCTGCGGCGCCGCATGCCGGTGCAGCAGGCACTCGACGCGATGGAGGAGTGTGGGGCACCGATGGTGTCCATCGCCGGCGGCGAGCCGCTGATGCACCCCGAGATCGACACCCTCGTCAACGAGCTGGTGAAGCGCAAGAAGTTCGTGTTCTTGTGCACCAATGCGATGCTGGTGCGCAAGTGGTGGGACAAGTTCGACTTCAAGCCCTCGCCGTACTTCTCCTTCGTCATCCACGTGGACGGGCTGAAGGAGCGGCACGACGAGTCGGTGTGCCAGGAGGGTGTCTTCGACGAGGTGGTCGAGGCGGTCAAGTTCCTGAAGGAGAAGGGCTTCAAGGTCAACACCAACTCGACCTTCTTCAGCAACGACACCCCGCAGAACGTCATCGACGTGCTGAACTTCCTCAATGACGACCTGAAGGTCGACGGCATGCAGATCTCGCCGGCGTACGCCTACGAGAAGGCTCCCGACCAGGACCACTTCCCGGGCGTGACCGAGACCCGCGAGCTGTTCAGCAAGGCGTTCACGGGCGGGAACCGCAAGCGGTGGCGGCTCAACCACTCGCCGCTGTTCCTGGACTTCCTGGAGGGGAAGCAGGACTTCGGGTGTACGGCGTGGGGCATCCCGAGCTACTCGCTGTACGGCTGGCAGAAGCCGTGCTACCTGATGTCCGACGGCTATGCGAAGACCTACCAGGAGCTCGTCGAGACCACGGACTGGGAGAGCTACGGGCGCGGGCGCGACGACCGCTGCGCGAACTGCATGGCGCACTGCGGCTACGAGCCGACGGCGGTACTCGCCACCATGGGCTCGCTGAAGGAGTCGATCCGCGCGATGGCCGGCTGAACCTCAGGAGAACCGGCGCGCCAGGGCGTGGTAGGCGCCCGGCGCCGTCGCCTGCAGCCACACCGGTAGCCGCAGCCAGCGGGGCAGCACGACCTCGGCGCGGTCGTGCTCGACCGCGTCGGCGATCGCGACCGCGACTCGGTGCGCGGGCATCGGCCGCGGGAAGCGGCGGGTGTACGGCGCGCCACGGCGCTCGAAGAAGGCGGTGTCCACGATCCCCGGGGCGATCGTCGAGACGCCGATCCCCTCCGCGGAGACCTCGGCGCGCAGGCTGTCGGCGTAGCGGTGGAGGGCGGCCTTGGTGGCTGCGTAGGCCGCCTCCTGCGGCACCCCGAGCAGCCCCGCGATCGAGCCGACGAAGACCAGGTGGCCGCGCCGCCGGGCCCGCAGGGACGGCAGCAGAGCGGCGGTCAGCCTCATCGGGGCGAGCACGTTGACCGTGAACAGCCTGGTCAGCTCCTCCTCCGTGACCTGGTCGGCCGGCCCGGCCAATCCCAGCCCGGCGTTGTGGACGATCACCTCCGGGGAACGTTCCAGCGCCCAGGCGGTCAGCACGTCGAGGTCGGAGGGGTCGGCCAGGTCGGCCGCCAGCGTCTCGGCCGCCACCGGCGCGGCCGCCTCGGCGAGCCGGCCGGGGTCACGCCCGGTGAGCAGCAGCCTCGCGTCGCGCCCCGCCAGCTCCTGGGCGGTGGCGCGTCCGATGCCGGAGGACGCTCCGGTCACCAGCACGCTGGTCCCGCGCAGCTGCATCAGGCGTACTCCTCCGGGAACGCGCCGGAGGCCTGGATCCGCTCGCTGACCCGTTGTGCCCGGTGCGCGAGCGCGACGGTCCCGGAGGCCAGCACGGCAAGTGCGAGCAGCTCGCCGAACACCGACCAGGCGTCGCTCGCGATCGACTCGCCCAGCCAGGCGACGCCGATGCCGATCGAGACCAGCGGGTCGCCGAGCGTGATGATGGCCAGGGCCAGCGAGCCCACCATGCCGCTTTGATAGGCGTTCTGGTTCAGCAGGAAGCCGGCCGGCCCCACGATCGCGACGGCGTACAGCTCCCACTCGGTGAAGATGTTCACGTCCAGGCCGTGCGTGGTCAGGCTGCGCACCAAGCCAGCGGTCACGCCGTAGCAGACCGCCGTGGCCGCCGCCAGCGGCAGCGAGCGGATCTCGCTGCCGATCTGGGTGGAGATGGCAAGGCAGGCCGCGACCACGATGACCAGCCCCACACCTAGTGGCAGTGCCGCGTCGCCGCTGAACTGCTCGCCCCCGCCGGAGGGCCGTGCGATCAGCAGGAACGCCGAGAGCCCGGTGAGCGCTGTCAGCGCGCCCAGCATCAGGCCGCGGTCCGGGACGCGGCGGGTCAGCGCGGAGGCGAGCAGCAGGTAGAACAGCACCCCGGTCACCAGCAGTGGCTGCACCATGATCAGCGGACCAAACCGCAAGGCGACCACCTGCAGCGCGAATCCCACGATCCCGAGGAGCACGCTGGACCGGAAGCCGGCCAACCGGATCAGGTCGACGAGCAGGCCCGGTCGCAGCGGCTTGCGCGGCCTGGTCTCGTGCGTGGCCCGGTGCTGCAGCACCCCTGCCGAACCGAACGCCGCTGCGGCGCCGATCGCGGCAGGCACGGCGATGTAGAGCATCACGGCCGCATCAGCGCTCCCCCTCCGCCGCCGCAGACAGGTCGCCCCCCGCCTCAGTGAAGGCCCGGACCACCGCGTCGTGCACGGCCGGACTGTCGATGCCGAGCCGCCCGTCGACGAGGAAGCCGAAGCCGGCACGGCCGTCGGCGACGATGATCCCGACGGTCAGCGGAACACCCTCGGTCAGCGGCAGCACCGGCGTGAACGACCGCACCCGGGCGCCGGCCGCCCAGCGCGGCCCGTGGGCCGCGGGCATGTAGGACACGATGGTGTTGAAGAACCGCCGGCTGTAGACGGCGCGTGCGAACCAGCGGTGCAGGTGCAGCGGAAGCCGGCCGGCCAGCACCATCACTGCGGCCGCGGCGTGCGCCTCGCCGCGCGCGGCGCGGTCGCGCATCTCGCTGCGCACCACTGCGACCCGCTCGCCGGCCGACATCGGTTCGGTGGGCAGGTCGAGCGCGAGCGACCCGGTCCAGTTCCCGAAGATGCGGTCCAGCCGCGGGGTGCGCATCGCCACCGGGATCATGGCGCGCAGCGGCTGGCCTGCGGTCAGCAGGCCGCGGTCCTGCAGCAGCAGCACGCACGCGTGCGCAAGTAGCGCGACCACCAGCTCGTGGGGCCGGGCGTCCAGCTCGTCGGCGAGCCGCCGCAGCTCCTTCCAGGGCAGCGTGACGCTGAGCAGCAGCGGTGGGCCCGGGACACCGCCCTGGTTCAGCGGGTGTCGCGGGGCGGTGCCGCGTGCGGCCAGCGCCGCGGTGCCACGCGCCAGTCGGCGCAGCCGACGCACCGGGCTGCCGGAGGCGGCCAGTGCCCGGCCCGGCCGTCGCTCCCTCAGCGGGTCGCCGTCGGCGGTGTCCAGCAACCGGTCCATCAGGCCCAGGGCGGAGATGCCGTCACCGTGGCTGTGGTGCAGCTTGATGCCGAGCACGCTGCGACCCAGGTGCGGGGCGCGCACCACCAGCATCCGCCAGCCGGGCTCGTCGGCCGGAAGGGGCTGTCCCCACAGGCCGGACACCGTGCGCCACAGGTCGGTCTCGGTCGCGTCTTCGGTGAGGGTGACCTCGCCGACGTGATCGAGGACCCGGACCTCGTCGACGAGCCGCCAGCCGAGAGGGCGCCGGCTGAGCACCCGGCGCGCGGTCGGCAGTCCGGCGATCCGGGGCTGGAGCGCCGCTGCGACATCGGCCGCCGTGACCTGCGCGCCGCCGGGCAGCGCGTCCAGCTCGAGCACCACGCCGACCTCCTGGGCGAGGCCCGGCCGCTCGACGTGGCTGAAGAACGCGTCGGCGGCGCGCATCCGCCACGGTCGATCAGGCCGCGAGCGGCCGCGGCCGCTGCCGGCGTGGTCCCCGAGCGGCTCCACCACGTGGTCGAGGTCGCCCGCGGTGGCGTGCGCGACGGTCCGGGCGCGCAGCGGGTCGAGCGCGTCGCGGTGGCTGCCGGTCGCCCGGATCAGCGCCCTGAGCCCGTCCAGGTCGGCGCACAGCTCGCTCAGTCCCGCCACGGTCATCAGGTTGGCGTTGGCCGCGCCGTGCGCGGCGATGGGGGAGGCGCAGACCAGCGGGGTGCCGGTGGCGATCGCCTCGAGCGCGGTGGCTCCGCCGGCGTTGGTGACCACGAGGTCGGCGGCCAGGGTCAGCGTGGGCATGTCGTCGACCCAGCCGAACGTCATCAGCGACCGTTCCGGCACGCCCATGCCGTCCAGCCTGCCCTGGACGGCGGTGTCCCGTCCGCACACCGCCAGCACGGTCACGTTGTCCGAGGCGCCGGTCATTGCGGTGACCATGGCCTCGGTGTCACCGAAGGCGTAGCTGCCGCAGGACAGCAGGACCACCAGCGTCTCGGGGCGGAGCCCGAGGCGCTCACGTGCGGCGGCGCGGTCACCGGGATGGAAGCGGCGCACCACCGGCGGTGGGGAGACCTCCACCCGTGCCTCGGGCTCGGCGGCCAGCGCGACCGGGACGGCCGCCTGGTGCATCACGAAGTTGCCGTCCAGCTCGCGGTACACCCAGAACGGGTGCGGGGCGAAGTCGGAGATCCAGGCGTACGACGGGACCTCCAGTCCGCGCTGCACCCGCAGCCAGGCCAGCCCGGAGCTCGCCAACGGGTAGGTGGACAGCACCAGGTCGGGGTCGAAGTGGTCGATGTGGTCAGCGAGCCGACGCCCGCACCAGCTGCCGGTGAACCGCTTCGAGGCACGAGCGAACCACCGGTGCCTCCAGAGGTTGGCGTAGAAGAACTCGTACAGCCAGGGTGTGGTCTCGACGTTGCTGACGTAGATCCGGCGAAACAGCCGACCGACCCCGGGCCCCATCACGTCCAGTGCGTCCAGCCGGCGGATCTCGCTGCCCGGCCAGCACCGCGCGACCGACTCCTCGAGCGCGGCGGCCGTGGCGTTGTGCCCACCGCCCATGTCCGCGGAGAGCACCAGGACCCGGTGCGGTGCGACCCGGTCACCGCTGTCCCGGGACGGGCTGGCTTCCTCGGCCGCGGTGTGAACCATGCCCAAAACCTACCTGTTCGAGGTGCCGGACTTCAGCGCCTCCCTCGCGCGACCCGGCGCGTCCTCGCCGCGCACCGGCGCCCCTTCCGCGCGCCCGTCCCGCCGGTGGGTCCTCCAGCTGGCCGCGCAGCTCGGAGAAGATCCGGGACAAGATCCGGGACACCTGCATCTGCGTGACGCCGATCTCCCGGGCGATCTCCTCCTGGGTGCAGCCCTCGAAGAAGCGGAGGAAGAGGATGCGCCGGTCGCGCTCCTTGAGCCGGCGCACGGCGGGAGCGAGCACCAGCCGGGCCTCCGCGGGGCCGGCCAGGCTGTCCTCGCTGGCCTGCAGGTCGGCGAGGGACGTGGTCGCCCCCGGAGCGACCGGACGGTCCAACGATGTCGGGGTGAAGCACTCCTTGGCGGCCAGCGCCTCCACCACGTCGTCGATTGCCTCGCCGACGAACTCGGCCACCTCCGTCGGACGTGGTGACCGGCCGAGGT
>DASSKA010000018.1:0-7805 GCA_035690905.1 Nocardioidaceae bacterium
TGGATCAGCGCTGCCTGCAGCCCGAACAGCGCGCCCGCGCCAATGCCGAGCAGCAGCGCCATGCGCGCCGGCCCCACGGTCCGGGACAGCACGGCCAGCACCAGCGCGAGGGCGACCAGAGAGCCGCCGCCGAGCGCCCAGCGCAGCGTGGGCACCGGCTCGTCGCCGGCCTGCGGCCGTCCGGCGATGATGAACGCGACCAGCCCGAGGGTGATCACCAGCCCGCCGACCACGTCGCGGAGCGGGATCCTGTGCCAGCCCCAGAACGCCGAGATCGTCAGACCGAAGACGAGCCGGACCACGAAGACCGCCTCGATGAGGATCACGCTGCCCCGGCTCAGCGCGGCCGCGAACGCCAGGTTGCCCGCCAGCGAGCAGCCGACGCCGGCCAGCCAGCGAGGCCGCTGCACCAGCCACAGCAGCAGCCGGGGGGAGAGGTTGTCCTCCGGTGGGGCCTGGGCGGCGAGACGCTGTTGGATCACCTCACCGGTCGCCACGATGGCCGCAGCCACGACGGTCAGGGCGTAGACCACCGATGCCCCTCCCTCCGACCGTCGGGGTGCTTGACCTGCACTACCCGTAGGGGGGCCTGGCAAACGCGTCCGGCGTTTACCGCCGGTCGGCCAGGGCATCAACACCGCGTCGGACGACGAGCGGGAGGACCGATGGACGAAGCCGGGGGCGCCCGGAAGGTGCTCATCCTCAGCGCGGCGATGGGCGGGGGGCACCTGCAGATCAGCCGTGAGCTGGCCCGGCGGCTGCAGGAGCATGGGCACATCGCGACCGTTGTGGACATGCTGGACCTGATGCCGCCGCCGACCGGCCGGTTCCTGCACTGGGTCTACCCGTGGCTGGTCAGCTCCGCGCCCCGGCTCTACCAGCGGGTCTACGACACGTTCTTCGTCGCCGACCAGCAGGCCGGTGAGCGGGCCGGGATCCCGGTCCGGCTGGCCGTCGCCGGGCTGCGCCGGCTGGTCGCCGACTTCCAGCCGGATGTCGCGGTCTCCACCTACCCGCTCTCCGCGCTGGCGTTGGGGCACCTGCGGCAGCGCGGGGACCTGCGCTGCCCGTCGGTGACCGTGGTCACCACCTTCTCGTTGAACAACCTGTGGATCCATCCCGCGAACGACCTCGAGGTGTGCATCTCCGACCAGGCGGCGGCCGATGCCACTGCCCGGACCGGGCGGGCAGCGCTGGTTTCCGGTCCGGTCATCCGGCCGGAGTTCCTCGACCCCCCGATGCCGCGGGCCGAGGCGCGCGCCCGGCTCGGGCTGTCCGGCGACGGGCGCGTCGCAGTGCTCACCACCGGTTCGGTGGGGCTCGCCGGCGACGTCAAGGACGCCGCCGCCGCGCTAGCCCGGCACCCGGGCTGGACCCCGGTCGTGCTGTGCGGCCGGAGCGACGACCTGCGCCGGCGACTCGCCGCGATCCCCGGCGTCCGGACGCTCGAGTGGGTCGATGACATGCCGGCGGTGCTGGCGGCCGCCGACGTGCTCGTCGACAACGCCGGCGGGATGAGCTCCAAGGAAGCGCTCGGGTTCGGACTGCCCGTGGTGACCTTCCGGCCGCTGACCGGTCACGGCCGTGACGACGCGGAGGCGATGGCGCGGCTCGGCGTCACCGACCTGGTCACCGAGGAGTCGGAGCTGCTGCGTGCCGTCGACGCGCTCGTCGGCGACCCGGCGCACCGCGAGGGCCGGATCAAGCGCGGACAGGCGCTGTTCGTGCAGGACCTGGCCGAGATCGTCGAGCAGGTGGCGGGCCGGCCCTGATCAGGATGGCTGCTCAGGCTGGCTGATCAGGCTGGGCTGCTCAGGAGCCGTCCGGGTCGGCGAGCACCCGGTCGGCGACCGCGAACGCGGAGTTGGCCGCCGGCACCCCGCAGTAGACCGCGGTCTGGATGAGCACCTCGACGATCTCCTCCCGGGTCAGCCCGATGCGCAGCGCCGCGCGCAGGTGGAACTCCAGCTCGTCGAAGTGCCGCCCGGCCACCAGCGCGGTCAAGGTGACCATCGACCGGCTGCGCCGGTCCAGCCCGTCCCGGGTCCACACCCCGCCCCAGGCGTAGCGGGTGATCAGCTCCTGGAAGTCGCGCGTGACGTCCGTCGCGCCGGCGGTCGCCCGGTCGACGTGCGCGTCGCCGAGCACCTCCCGGCGCACCCGCATGCCCTCGTCGTACTCGCTCATGGGGTCCTCTCCAGGTGCTCGAGCACCGCGGCGTCGAACCGCGCCGGGTCGGCCACGTTGGCGATGTGGGACACGCCGTCCAGCACGACGAGGTCGGCGCCGTCGATGTGCGCGCACATATCCCGCACCTGGTCCACGGGCGCGGACTGGTCGTGCTCCGCGGCGATCACCCGCGTCGGCGCGCTCACCCCGTCCAGCCGCTCCCGGACGTCGAACCCGGCCAGCGCCTCGCAGCAGGCGGCGTACCCCTCGACCGGGGTGGCGGTGATCATCGCGATCAGCCGCTCCACCTCGTCGGGCTGGCGGCTGCGGAAGCTGTCGGTGAACCAGCGTCCCCGCGTCGGCTCGGCCAGCACCTGCATCCCCTCGGCCCGTACCTGAGCAGCGCGCTCCAGCCAGCCGGACCGCTCGCCGAACTTGGGCACCGTGCAGCACAGCACCAGCGCGGTCAGCCGTTCCGGGTTCTCCAGCGCGAGCACCTGCCCGATCGCGCCGCCGAGCGACAGACCCACGAACGCGAACCGCTCCAGCTCCAGCTCATCGGCCACCCCGACGACGTCGTGGGCGAGCTCCGAGAGCGTGTAGGGCCCGTCGGGCACCGGCGAGCAGCCGTGCCCGCGGGTGTCGAAGCGGACCACCCGGTAGCGCTCGGCCAGGGCGGCGGCCAGCCCGTCCCACAGCTCCAGGGTGGTGCCGAGCGACGGAGCGAGTACGACGGGCGGCCCGTCGGCCGGACCGTCCACGCGGTGTGCCAGCCGGACCGTCGCGGTCATCCGACCACCTCCTCGTGCTGGCTGAGCACCCGGTCGATCCAGACCCCGACCTCGGCGACGTGCTCGACCGCCCAGCCACGGTCCTGGCCGACCGAGCCGAGCAGCAGGTCCAGGTTGCGGGCCATCGCCTCCTGGTCGAAGCTCAGCCGGGGCACCAGGCCGGCGGTGCGCTCGGCGGCGCCGGCGGCCAGCCGCAGCATCGTCCGCAGCGGCTGCCACTCGGCGTGCCAGGCGCCGGCCGGCCGCTCCTGCTCGGGTGCCGCCGCCCCGGCGAGCACCGAGCCGAGCGCCGGAAGCTGGCGCGCCGCGGCGGCGACCAGCACCGACTGGGCGGGGTTCGCCTTGTGGCTCATCGAGGAGGAGGGGCCGCCGCTGCCCTCTCGGGCCTCGCCGACCTCCCTCTGGCTCATCACCAGGACGTCGGCGGCGATCTTCCCGCAGACCTCCCCGGTCACGGTCAGCGCGGTGCCGAGCCCGACCACGGGGGTGCGCCGGGTGTGCCAGGACGAGACCGGGGCCCGCTGGCCGAGCGCGGCTGCGAACGCGTCGAGGACGGCCGGCCCCCGCGCGCCGTACGCCGCCGCCGTGCCGACCGGACCGCCGAGCGACACCGGCAGCACCGTGCAGGTGCGCGCCACGCGCACCGCGTCGTGGACGCCGGCCAGCCAGCCGGCCACACGCATCCCGAGCGTGGTCGGGAACGCCTGCTGGGTGAGGGTGCGGGCCACCATCGGGACGGCGCGGCACCGGTCCGCCAGCTCGGCGAGCGACCCCGCCAGCCGGGTCAGGTCCGCCTCCACGTGCCGGACGGTCTCGGCGGCGACCAGCATCAGCGCGGTGTCGACGATGTCCTGGCTGGTGGCGCCGAAGTGCACCCAGCCGGCGTGCTCCGCGCCGACCGCCTGACGCAGCAGCCGGACCAGCTCGATGACGGGGTTGCCGGCAGCGGGCGCCGCAAGCGCCAGCGCCCGCGGGTCCGGGGAGAAGCGCGCCATCGTCTCGGCAGCCGCCGCAGCCGCCGGCGAGGCCACCCCGGTGTCCACCAGGGCCCGCACCAGGGCGGCCTCCGCGCGGACCATCGCGGCCACGACCGCGGCGTCGCCGGTCAGCCGCTCGCCCGCGGTGCCGGCCGACACCGGCGAGAGCAGTCCCACGTCGGCGATGTCCGCCGAGTCCTCAGCGCGCGAAGACATCGAGGAACACGGTCTCGCGGTCGCCTTGCAGGTGCACGTCGAAACGGTAGCCGTCCTCGGCGCGGGTGGCCACGAGCGTGGCACGGCGTCCCTCCTCGACCGAGACGAGCAGCGGATCGACCGCGTTCGCGTCGGCCTCGTCGTCGAAGTACACCCGGGTGGCCGCTCGGCGCAGCATGCCGCGCGCGAACACCGACATGGCGAGGTGCGGGGCCTGCTGCCGCCCCTCGACGGTGGGCACGCGTCCCGGCTTGACGGTGTGCAGCTCGAACCGCCCGTCGAAGTCGGTGGCGCAGCGGCCGAAGCCGCGGAAGCCGGCGCCGGTCGCCTCCGCGTAGACGCCCGGCTCGGTGACGAACCGGCCCTGCTCGTCGGCCTGCCAGACCTCCACCAGCGCGTCCGAGACCCCGTTGCCCTCGCCGTCGACGACGCGGCCGGCCAGCCGGAACACGCCGGGGCGGTCCGGCCCCGCGAGACGCGGACCGTGCTCGTAGGGCAGCGCGTAGTGGAAGAACGGGCCGACGGTCTGCGACGGCGTCGGGCCAGCGGAGGTGGACGTGTCGGTGACCTCGTAGGTGTACTCGGTCATCAGGCCTCGCCGTCCTCGACCGGGGTGGCCTCGGCGCCGCCGAGCACGATGTCGAACCGGTAGCCGGTGGCCCACTCCGGCCGGGTCGCGGTGTGGTCGTAGACGGAGATCATCCGCTTGCGGGCCCGCTCGTCGCGCACCGAGTTGAAGATCGGGTCCTGGTAGAAGAGCGGGTCGCCGGGGAAGTACATCTGGGTGACCAGCCGCTGGGTGAACGCCCGCCCGAACAGCGAGAAGTGGATGTGCGCGGGCCGCCAGGCGTTGGTGTGGTTCTTCCAGGGGTACGGCCCCGGCTTGATGGTCGTGAACCGGTAGCGCCCTTCGTCGTCGGTCAGGCACCGGCCGGCACCGACGAAGTTCGGGTCCAGCGGTGCGGGGTGCTGGTCCCCCTGGTGGATGTAGCGGCCGGCCGCGTTGGCCTGCCAGACCTCGACGAGGCTGTGGCGCACTGGCCTGCCGTCGGCGTCGGTGACCCGCCCGTGCACGATGATCCGCTCGCCGATGGCCTCGCTGGAGCCGTGCACGGTGAGGTCGGCGTCGCTGTCGCGGACGTCGCCGTGCCCGAACCTCGGGCCGGTCAGCTCGGTCAGCCCGGCCGGCGGCATCACCAGCGCCTTGCTCGGCGAGCGGAAGGCGGTGGAGCGGTAGTCGGGGAAGCGGTACGGCGGGTCGAGCTCGGACATCACGGGCCTCCTAGCGTTCCATGACCACGGCCTGGCCCTGACCGACGCCGATGCACAGCGCGGCCACCCCGACCCCCGAGCCGGCGGCGGCGAGCTGGTGGGCCACGGCTCCGGCGAGCCGGGCTCCTGAGCAGCCGAGCGGGTGGCCGATGGCGATCGCGCCGCCGTGCGGGTTGACCAGCTCGGGGTCGAGGTCCGGCCACTGCGAGAGGCAGGCGAGCGACTGCGCCGCGAAGGCCTCGTTGAGCTCCATGGTGGTGACGTCCGACTGGCCCCTGCCGGCCTTGGCCAGCGCCCGCTCGACCGCGCGCACCGGCCCGATCCCGAACAGGTGCGGCTCGACGGCGTCTACTCCGTTGGCGGTGATCCGGGCCATCGGCTCGGCGTCGAGCGCGCGCAGCCCGTCCTCGTCGGCGAGCAGCAACGCCGCCGCACCGTCGGAGAGCTGGGAGGCGTTGCCGGCGGTCACCGTGCCGTCCTCGCGGAACACCGGCTTCAGCTTCGCCAGCGACTCCATGCTGACGCCGTCACGGATGCCTTCGTCGCGTTCCATCTCCGCGTCGGGCACCTGGACCACCGCCGCGTCGTAGGCTCCGTCGGCCCACGCCTTCGCGGCCCGCGTCTGGCTGCGCATCGCGAACTCGTCGGCGGCCTCGCGGGTGACGGCGTACTTCTCGCCCAGGATCTCGGTGGCCTCACCCAGGCTGACCGTCCACTGCTCGGGCATGTTCGGGTTGACCATCCGCCAGCCGAGCGTGGTCGAGAACAGCTGCGCGTTGCCGGCCGGGAATGCCCGGTTCGGCTTGGGCAGCACCCACGGGGCGCGGGTCATCGACTCCACGCCGCCCGCGATCATCACCGAGGCGTCCCCGACCGCGATGGTGCGCGCGGCGCTGACCAGCGCGTCCAGGCCGGAGGCGCAGAGCCGGTTCAGCGTGTTCCCGGGCACCGACGGCGGCAGCCCGGCCAGCAGCGCGCCCATCCGGCCCACGTTGCGGTTGTCCTCGCCCGCCTGGTTGGCCGCACCGAAGCACACCTCGTCCACCCGGGCCGGGTCCAGCGACGGCCGCCGCTCGAGCAGTGCCTTGATCACCACGGCGGCCAGGTCGTCGGGACGGACCCCGGACAGCGCGCCTCCGAGCTTGCCGACCGGCGTGCGCACCGCGTCGACGACGTACACCTCACTGCCCAGAGACCTACGAACCTGCACTGTGCGCCTCTCTCGTTCGTGCGTGGAGCTCGCGCAGCACGGCGAGCTCGTCTGCCGTCGGTGCGGGCGTGGTCGCCACGTGGTCGGCGACCTTCAGCGGCCAGCCGGTGGCCTCCCGCACCTGCTCGACGGTAACCCCAGGGTGGCAGGCCGTCAGCGTGAGCTCGCGCGTGGCGGGGTCAGGCTCCATGACACCGAGGTCGGTGAGCACCTGCGTGGGCCCGGCCCCGCGCAGCCCGAGCCGCTCCCGGTCACCGGCGCCCTGCCCGAAGCCCACACTGGTCACGAAGCCCAGCTGCTCGACGAACACCCGGGTCGAGTGGCGCACGGTGATCAGCACCTTGCCGGCGTGCGCGGCGATCTCCGGTGCGCCGCCGGCGCCCGGCAGCCGCAGGTCCGGCTGGCCGTCTCGCCCGATCAGCGTGGTGTTGATGTTGCCGAACCGGTCCACCTGCGCCGCCCCCAGGAAGCCGACGTCGCAACGGCCGGCCTGCAGCCAGTAGTTGAAGATCTCCGGCACCGGCACCACAGCGTCCGCGGTGTCGGCCAGCTCGCCGTCGCCGATGGACAGCGGCAGCACCCGGGGCTTGGCGCCGATGGTCCCGGACTCGTAGATCAGCACCAGCCCCGGGTTCGCCGTACGACGGGCAAGGTTGGCCGCCGTGCTCGGCAGCCCGATGCCCACGAAGCAGGTCCTCGCCTCCGCCAGCGCACGGGCGGACGCCACCGCCATCATCTCGTCCGAGCTCCAGCCCAGCTCCTGTGACACCGCGGTCACGACGCGGCCTCCATCACGTGCTGAGTCATCCAGGCGGTGAAGGTCTCCCGGTCCCGGCTGATCGGGTCCCAGGCGGAGTAGAAGGCGTTGTCGCGGGTGGTGTACCCCGCGGCGTACGACGGGTGCGCGCCACCGGGCACGTGCGCGAGCGCGGTGACCACCCAGCTGGGCAGCACGACCGCGCCGGGCCGGGCGTCGAGCTCGTCGACGACCTCCTCGACGGTGACGATCACCCGGTCCGCGGCCAGCACCGCCTCCTTCTGCACGCCGAGGATGCCCCACAGCTGCACGTTCCCCGACCGGTCGGCGCGCTGGGCGTGGATCACCGTGACGTCGGGGTTGACCGCGGCCACCGCGGCCAGCCGCTCGCCGGTGAACGGGCAGGTGACCGT
>DASSKA010000019.1:0-2416 GCA_035690905.1 Nocardioidaceae bacterium
GTGAGGCGATCCGGCCCTTGCGCTGACGGCATGGTGGCCACGCCGCTCTCTGCCGAAGGGGCAGGTGCCACCCAACGCGCTGGCGCGGAGAGCCCGAAATGTCGGTGGCCTCGGCCACCATTGGCTACATGGACCTCACCACCGGCTTCGTGCTGCTCCTCGTCCTCGGCGCCGGGGTGGCGCTCGGCTTCGCGCTCGGTGCCGCGCTGGCCAGGGCTCGCGCGGGGGCGACCGCCGCAGTGGAAACCCGGCGGGCTCTCGAGTCGCGGGCCGCCGACCACGCGGTGGTCACCGAGAGCCTGGCCCGGCTGCACGACCGGATCCGCGACCTCGACCAGCAGCGCGCGTCCTGGCAGGGCCAGCTCAAGCAGCAGGTGGAGGACATGCGCCACTCCACCGACCTGCTGCGCCGGGAGACCCAGTCGCTGGCCACCGCGCTGCGCAAGCCGCAGGTCCGCGGCCGCTGGGGCGAGCTGCACCTGCGCCGGGCGGTCGAGATGGCCGGCATGGTGGACCGGTGCGACTTCGCCGAGCAGGTCTCGCTGCGCCACGACGACTCGGCCGCCGAGCGGATGCTGGTGCACCGGCCCGACCTGGTGGTCCACCTCGCCGGCGGCAAGCACGTGGTGGTCGACGCGAAGGTGCCGCTCGACGCGTTCCTGGACGCCACCGGCGCCGACTCCGAGGAGGACCGCGAACAGCACCTGACCCGGCACGCCCGCCAGCTGCGCGCCCACGTGGACGTGCTGGCGGGCAAGGGCTACTGGCGGGCGCTGCCGGCCACCCCGGAGTTCGTGGTGCTGTTCGTGCCCGGCGAGTCGTTCCTGTCCGCGGCGCTGGAGGCCGAGCCCGGGCTGCTGGAGTACGCCGCGGCGCGGCAGGTGGTGCTGGCAACCCCGACCACGCTGATCGCGCTGCTGCGCACCGTCGCCTACGCGTGGACCCAGGAGGCGCTGGCCGACAAGGCCCGCGAGATCCACGAGCTCGGCCGCGAGCTGCACGAGCGGATCGGCGTGATGGGCGGCCACCTGGACAAGCTGGGACGGTCCTTGACCGCTGCCGTGGGCGCCTACAACAAGGCGGTCGGCTCGCTGGAGACCCGGGTGCTCGTCTCCGCCCGCAAGTTCACCGACCTGGAGGTCGCGGAGCACGAGCTGGAGGCGCCGGCGCCGGTCACCGAGACGACCCGGCCGCTGACGGCGGGTGAGCTGCTCGAGACCGTGGCCGAGCCGCGGTCCGAGCTGCCGTCGGCCGAACAGGGCGGTGAGGCCGCCCCGCGTCGTACCGCCTGAACCTCAGCCGCGGGCCTTCTCGGCGGCCTGCAGGTCGCGCCGCAGCTTGGGCGGCAGGGCGAACATCAGCGACTCCTCGGCGGTGTGCACCGACTCCGCGTCGGGGTAGCCGCGCTCGGCCAGGTCGGAGAGCACGTCCTGGACCAGGTTCTCGGGCACCGAGGCGCCCGAGGTGACGCTGACGGTGCGCACGCCGTCGAACCAGGCGTCCTGGATCTCCGAGGCGTCGTCGACGCGGTGCGCGGACGCCGCGCCGGCCTCCAGGGCCACTTCCACCAGCCGGACCGAGTTGGAGGAGTTGCCCGAGCCGACCACGATGACCAGGTCGGAGCGGCCGGCGATCTCCTTGATCGCGGTCTGCCGGTTCTGGGTGGCGTAGCAAATGTCGTCCGACGGCGGGTCGATCAGCTGCGGGAAGCGCTCGCGCAGCGCCTCGACGGTGGCCATCGTCTCGTCGACCGACAGCGTGGTCTGGGACAGCCAGGCCACCTTGGCCGGGTCGCGCACCTGCACGTTCGCGACGTCCTCGGGGCCCTGCACCAGCTGCACGTGGCCGGGCGCCTCGCCGGTGGTGCCGTCGACCTCCTCATGGCCCTCGTGGCCGATGAGCAGGATGTCGTAGTCCTCGCCGGCGAACCGGCGCGCCTCGTGGTGCACCTTGGTGACCAGTGGGCAGGTGGCGTCGATGGTGTTCAGCTCGCGCTTCTCGGCCTGCCGGTGCACCTCCGGCGAGACCCCGTGCGCGGAGAACACCACGGTGGACCCGACCGGCACCTCGTCGAGCTCCTCGACGAACACCGCGCCGCGCTCCTCGAGCTCGGAGACCACGTGCCGGTTGTGCACGATCTGCTTGCGGACGTACACCGGAGCGCCGTACAGCTCGAGGGCCTTCTCCACGGTGAGCACCGCCCGGTCCACCCCGGCGCAGTATCCGCGGGGGGCGGCGAGCAGCACCGACCGCTGGTCCTCGACGGTGCCTGCCTCCTGGGCGATCCCCAGGTCCGAAGTGCGCATATCCCCATGGTAGGTGGTCTGCCATAGGGTGCCTGGCGTGGTGTTGCAGACCAGTCCCGAGCATCCGGCGCCGGTCCGGACGATCGCGAACGCGATCGCCGGCTGGATCG
>DASSKA010000020.1:0-4689 GCA_035690905.1 Nocardioidaceae bacterium
GCGGGAGGCCCAGATCCTCAAGGCGCAGGGCGAGGGGCAGGCCATCCAGACGGTGTTCCAGGCGATCCACGACGGGCAGCCGGACCAGTCGCTGCTGGCCTACCAGTACCTCCAGATGATGCCCAAGATCGCCGAGGGCGAGGCCAACAAGGTGTGGATCGTGCCCAGCGAGATCGGGAAGGCGCTGGAGGGGCTCGGCTCGACCATGAACAGCCTGCAGGGCATCCCGGACAAGGTGGAGGGGCCCCTGAACCGGGTGGACATGGGCTCGCCGGTGCCGGAGGCGGCCGAGCTCGCGGACTCCACGCTGAAGAGCACGCACGAGGAGGTGCAGGCAGCGATCGCGGCCGCCGAGGAGTCGCAGGCGGGCACGCGCAACGGGGCTGGTGAGGCTCCGCGGAAGTGAGTCCGTGGCAGATGGCCGCGGTGCTGCTCGCCGGCGTGGCTGCGGGCACCATCAACACCGTGGTGGGGTCGGGAACGTTGATCACGTTCCCGACCCTCCTCGCGATGGGGGTGCCGCCGGTGACGGCGAACGTGTCCAACACCGTCGGCCTGGTCCCCGGCTCGGTCTCGGGAGCGATCGGCTACCGCCGCGAGCTCGACGGCCAGCGGCACCGGTTGATACGGCTGGGGGCGGCGTCCCTGCTCGGTGGTCTGCTCGGCGGGGTGCTGCTGCTGACGCTGCCTTCCGTCGTGTTCAGCGCGGTGGTGCCTGCGCTGATCGGACTGGGCTGCCTGCTGGTGGTCTTCCAGCCGGCGATCTCCCGGCGGGTGTCGGCGCGCGCCGGCAGGCGGGGCGGCATCCCCGAGCACGGGGCCCCCTGGGTCTGGGTGCTGGTCTTCTGCACCGGCGTCTACGGCGGCTACTTCGGCGCCGCCCAGGGGGTGCTGCTGATGGCAGTGCTCGGGGTGGGGCTCGAGGAGACCATGCAGCGCAACAACGCCACCAAGAACGTGCTGGCGGCCATCGTCAACGGGGTGGCGGCCGTGTTGTTCCTGTTCGTCGCGCACGTGGACTGGCGGGCTGCGGTGCTGATCGCGATCGGCTCCACGATCGGCGGGCAGATCGGTGCCCGGGTGGGCCGCCGGCTGCCGCCGCTCGCGCTACGGCTCGTGATCGTGGCCGTGGGCATCTTCGCGCTGGTCAAGTTCCTCGTCGCCCCGTGAGCGGGTCGCTGCTGGTCGCAGGCACCACCTCGGACGCCGGGAAGAGCGTGCTCACCACCGGGCTGTGCCGCTGGCTGCACCGCCAGGGAGTGCGAGTGGCGCCGTTCAAGGCGCAGAACATGTCCAACAACTCGATGGTGACCGCCGACGGCGCCGAGATCGGGCGGGCGCAGTGGATCCAGGCGTTCGCGGCCGGGGCCGAGCCGGAGGCGGCGATGAACCCGGTGCTCCTCAAGCCGGGCTCCGACCTGCGGAGCCACGTGGTGCTGATGGGCAGGCCGTTCGGCGAGTTGGAAGCGTCGGCGTTCGGGGCCGCGCGCCCTCGGCTCGCCGAGGCGGCGTACGCGGCGTACGACGACCTGCGCAAGCGGTACGACGTCGTGGTCTGCGAGGGCGCCGGCAGCCCCACCGAGATCAACCTCCGTGAGCACGACTTCGTGAACATGGGGTTGGCCAGGCACGGGAGCATTCCGACCGTCGTGGTCGGCGACATCGACCGCGGCGGGGTGTTCGCCGCGATGTACGGGACGCTGAAGCTGATGCCGGCCGACGACCAGGCCCTGGTGGCCGGGTTCGTGGTGAACAAGTTCCGCGGCGACCGCTCGCTGCTCCAGCCGGGCATCGAGATGATCGAGGAGGCCTGCGACCGGCCGGTGCTCGGCGTGGTGCCGTGGCTACCGGACTTGTGGCTGGACTCCGAGGACAGCCTGGCGCTGCCGCCCTCGCGGCACACCCTCGCCGGGCCGGTGCTCCGGGTGGCCGTGGTGCGGTTTCCGCGCATCTCCAACTTCACCGACCTCGATGCGCTCGCCGTGGAGCCGAACGTGCGGGTGTCGTTCACCGACCGGCCCGCGGAGGTCCGCGAGGCGGACCTCGCGGTGCTGCCCGGGTCGCGGGCCACGCTGGCCGACCTGGCCTGGCTGCGGGAGCGCGGCCTGGCGGATGCCGTGGTCGAACGGCATCGCGCCGGGCGGCCGGTGCTCGGCATCTGCGGCGGCTTCCAGCTGCTGGGGGAGCGCGTCGACGATCCGGACGCGGTGGAGTCGCCGCTCCCGGCGTCCGCGCCGGGGCTGGGGCTGCTGCCCGCGAGCACCCGGTTCGTGGCCGGCAAGGTTCTGGGACGACCGCGTGGGGTGGCCTGGGGGCAGCCGGTGGTCGGCTACGAGATCCACCACGGTGCGGTCGACGTACGCGGAGGGGAACCGTTCCCTGGCGGCTGCGCGGCCGGCACCACCTGGGGCACGCTCTGGCACGGGCTGCTCGAGGCGGACGAGTTCCGGCGCCGGCTGCTGACCGAGGTGGCCGCGGTGGCCGGCCGGCCCGACTGGACGCCCCTTCCGGGCACGGCGTTCGCCGACCTGCGCGAGCAACGGCTGGAGGCGCTCGCCGACGCGGTCGAGGAGCACCTGGACACGGCGGCGCTGGAGAAGCTGCTCAGTCTGTGAACGACAGCGCCCGCAGCCGGTCGAGCACCATCGTGTCGCCCGTGCCGGAACCGCTGTTGCCCCACGGGTCGGGCACCCGGCCGTAGAGCCACAGCAGCACGTTCGCCGGGTCCGCGTGCCCACCGGCGACCGGAACGTCGGCGGCAACCAGTTCGCTGACCGCGGTGCCCTCGGGGACTCGCTGCCACCTGATCGTGCCCGCCGCGGTCCCGTCCTCGATGAGCCAGACCGGCGACTGACCGTCGCTGACGCAGGCGCAGATCCACACCGCCCCGTCCAACGCAGGTCGCGGCGGCTCCGCCGGATCGGCCTCGGTGGACATCGAGAAGGCCAGGAACTCCTCCACGGCGTCCACCGCGACGCCGGCCTCGATCTGGAGCCGGTGTCCGGCCGCGTTGGCTGCGTCCCAGTGGTGCACCGCGGCCTCCTGCACCTGATGGCGGGTGATGAACGCGACGGCCTGGTGGGTCGGCGCCCAGGTCCAGCAGGCCGCGTCCTGGTCTGCTGCACGCAGCACCTCAACCAGCCGCCGAGCCCCGTTCTGGAAGGTGTCGAGGAGCTCGCCGTCGGCGGGGCGCGAGGGGCGCCGGGACTGGTCCGGGGGCGAGTCGGAGAGCTCGTCGGCGATGGTGGCCCAGAACCAGTGCACCTCGGTCACGTGCCAGACCAGGTCGGCGACCGACCAGCCGGGGCAGTGCTCCACCGGGGCGTCGAGGTTGCCGCGGGCGGCCTCGGCGAGGCCGCGGCTGTGCTGCTCGATGGCGGCCAGGCAGGCCTCGGTGCTCAGGGATGTGTCCGTCGACGTCATTCGGCCACCGTAGTGCCGGCCGCCCCCAGGCTTCGGTCGTCGTGCACGAAGCCCTCCCGCCATCGGGTGATCTCCGCGAAGGCGCGGGTGCGGACCGGCCGCCGGGACAGGGTCACGTCGTGGATCGCGCCAGGGATCCGGACCATGGTCACGTGGTCGCCGAGCTTGGGCGCCCACTTCCGGATCTGCTCCACGTCGAGCACGATGTCGTGGCAGTCGACGGTCTCGTCCCAGACCCTCGGGAAGGAGCTCGCAGCGGAGGTCAGCACCAGCACCGGGGCGTCGACCTTCAGACCTCGGTGGGCGCGGGCGTGCCCCCGTCGTACCGCCCGCAGCCACCCGGCGTACACCGGCCAGCTCTCCAGCGGCTTCCAGGCCAGGTCGAAGCTCCACTCGCCGCGGTGGTCGCAGTGCAGGCTCTGGGCGTACAGCCGCGAGACCTCCCGCGGGATGGACAGATAGGGCCGGCGCGCGCCGATCTGGTCGATGGCCTTGGTGCCCGCGGTGCGCAACAGGACGCTGCCGTGCAGGTCCAGCCAGGGCGAGTTCAGCACCAAGCCGGCGAGCCGCACCTGCCGGTCGTGCGCCCACAGCGGAGCGATGAGGCCGCCGGTGGAGTGCGCGGACACGATCACGTGGTCGTGCCCGTCGCGGTCGCGGATGCGGCGCAGCGCCTCGTCGAGCTCGGCGTAGTAGTCCCGCAGGTCCAGGACGAAGTTCGGTGTCTGGTGGGGTCTCAGCGAGCGGCCGTACTTGCGCAGGTCCAGGGCGTAGAAGTCGTACCCTTCCCCGACCCAGTAGTCCGCCGTCGCGGTCTGGAAGAAGTAGTCGGCGAACCCGTGCACGTGCAGTACTGCCCGGTCGGTCGGGCGCCCGGAGGGGCGTGAGACCAAGGTGGCGACCACCTCGCCCTCGTCGTCGTCTGGAAGCGGGATCGTCTCGGCGAGGTACGGCTCACCCAGCACGTCGACGGCGGGAGCCGGATCGCTGCTGGGTGACATGGGGTGATTGTGCCCGATGCTGCACTCTCTCGTCCGCGCGAGGTTGGCCGGCCGGTCTTCGTCCACAGTCCCGCGTTCGGGGGATAGCCGGGTGCGCCGGAGATGAGTAGGTTGCCCAGCATGCGCCCGTTACGGGCGGATCCTGGAAGCCGATCGGGGGAGTCTGGGTCGTGGCAGCAGCAGTACGACGCCGGCGCGCCTGGTTCGCTTCGGCTGTCATGGCCATCACGATCGGTCTGGTCAGTGCCTGCAGCGCCAACCCCGA